>NZ_OX424407.1:1500000-1599921 GCF_949152215.1 Lancefieldella sp. Marseille-Q7238 | reverse complement strand
AGACTTCAACACCAACGCCTGTTACGCATTTGTTTTTACACCCAAGGAGAGAGTATGCCTGACATAGCGATTGACAAAGAAGCCCTGAGACGCGAGGTTGATGAAGCCCTTCACGGACAGAAAAAGGAGCCGAGCGCTCCTGCCGGTTTCAGGCTCAATGCCAATTCTGAAATACAGCACGTCATCGGAGTAGTTTCAGGTAAAGGCGGCGTAGGTAAATCTTTGGTAACCGGCATTCTGGCTACTAACCTCATGCGCGCTGGAAAACGGGTAGGCATCCTTGACGGCGACATCACCGGTCCTTCAATTCCCAAGATGTTTGGCTTGTCAGGGATTCACGCGCACGGTGAAGACGAACAACTCGTTCCCGTATCTGACGCAAGTGGCATCAAAATCATGAGCGCTAATTTGGTCTTGCAGAACGAGACCGACCCCGTCCTGTGGCGAGGGCCTGTAGTCGCCGGAGCAATCCAGCAGTTTTATGGACAGTGCAATTGGGGCAGCCTTGACTATCTGCTCATCGATATGCCTCCGGGAACCGGCGATGTAGCGCTTACCGTGTTTCAGTCGATTCCGGTTGAGGGTATCGTCATTGTGTCTTCTCCCCAGGATTTGGTGCAGATGGTGGTAGGCAAAGCCGTCAAGATGGCCGATATGATGGGTATCCGCGTGCTGGGCCTTGTCGAAAACATGGGCTATGTGCAGTGTCCACATTGCGACCAGAAGATCGAGCCGTTTGGTCCCAGTCGTCTTGAGGATACCGCTGCAGATTTTGGCATCCCCGCTCTTGGACAGCTGCCTATTGACCCTGTGTTCTCCAAGCTTTCCGATGAGGGGACGTTCAGCGCTCAGCTTCCCCACGACCTTATCCCCAACGCCACTGAGCGCGTGCTTGCCCTGGACCGGTAATGGCCACTCAACGCAAAAAACGCCTCTCTCGTACCGAGAAGAACGATGCGCTTCTGGAGCAGGCCGCCGCAGTTGCGCTGCCTTCCGTTGCCGACGTCGTTGTTGTAGGCGGAGGAGCTTCCGGCCTTACGGCAGCCATTACCGCGGCAGAAACCTTGCAAGACACGGGAAGCCCCGGTACCGTCATCGTTTTTGAGCAGGCCCTGACATGCGGACGCACCATCCTTGCGACCGGTGGAGGGCGCTGCAATTTTGCTAATACGGATTTGCGTCCTGAGTACTACCGCCATCCAAATTTCGTCCGCTCCGTTACAGACGGAACCTACTTGAAAGACATACTGTCATTTTTCCGCGAATGTGGGCTTGCTTGGGTCACCGAAGAAGAAGGGCGCCTGTATCCCGTTACCCGGCAAGCAGCGTCTGTACGAAGCGTACTTCTCGCCCGCACTCGTAAGGCCAAAGTCATATGCGCCTGCGCACGCAGGATTATCGACATCCAAAAAGATTCCGAAAAATTGAGCATTATATGGGAGGACTTGTTTGGCGCACAGAAGCACCACACACTCGTAGCGCGCACCGTCATCCTTGCAGGAGGAGGAGCCTCCGCTTCAACGTTTGCCCGCAAACTTGGCCTCGCAACGGTCCCCGAACGGCCAGGACTATGCGCGCTTACCTGTCTGCCTGAAATTCCCGTGCAGCTGGATGGCAAGCGCGCTCACGCCCGCGCCCTCCTGACGCGCGATGGTCATCTTGAAGCTTCTGAAACGGGCGAGATTCTTTTCAGGAGATTCGGCGTCTCGGGCATCATGGTGTTCAATATGTCGCGCAGCGCTCTGCCCGGCGATACGTTCACCCTTGATTTGCTTTCTGAAGTCGACCACGACAGTCTGCAGGCCGCCATTACTGCTCAAACCATCGACGGCGTCCTGGATCCCGACCTTGCCGAGTTTGCAGCTCCTCAATCATCCGTTCCCGCAAAAATTGCCGCCGCGCAGGCGCTTACTCTGACCGTCACCGGTGTTGCCCCAAGCGTTCCTGCGCAGGTCACGCTTGGCGGGCTTTCCGTCAAAGACTTTGACCGACACCTTGAGGCTTGCTCATGTCCCGGACTTTTTGCCTGCGGAGAGACGCTCGACATTGACGCTCCTTGTGGCGGCTTTAATCTTGCGTGGGCATGGAAGTCCGGCATGGTAGCAGGTGCCTCTGCCGCGCGGCGCCTGCTGTAGGAAAAGTCAGAAAGAACGCCATGCTTGAGGTAGCAAACATTAAACTTCCTGTTTCGTCTCTTCACCACGATATGGCAGCGGAGGCGTCCGCAGGGTTGGCTGCTCTATGCCGAGCGCTGCACGTACGGCGTAATGACATCTCTTCCGTCATGCTGCATCGCCGCTCCATTGACGCGCGAAAACGCAGCAATATTATGTTGGTGCTCACCTATCATCTTGAACTTCGCGGAGGGTCTGCTGCCGAGAAGAACCTGCTGCATAAACTTTCACGCAAGCCCATCGTCAAACACGTCAGGCGCATTGAACCAGTAGCGTTTGCGCTTCCGGAGCCGTTGATACAGCCGCCGCGTCAGCGTCCTCTTGTAGTAGGAGCGGGCTGCGCTGGACTTTTTTGCGCTCTCGTCTTGGCACGCGCTGGCCTTGCTCCCCTTCTCATTGAGCGCGGTGACGACGCGCAGCGCCGCAGTGACGCTGTAACTCACTTCAATCACACCGGTGAGCTCAACCTTGAAAGCAATATCCAATTTGGCCTCGGCGGCGCTGGTACCTTTTCTGATGGCAAACTCAATACCGGCACCAAGAGCCCTTCTCACCGCTTCATCCTCGAAACGTTCGTTGAAGCCGGCGCCTCCCGAAACATTTTGTGGGACGCAAAGCCGCATGTCGGCAGCGATGTATTGCCGACCGTTGTAACCAATATGGTGCATATGATTGAGTCGGCCGGAGGAGAAGTGCGGTTTCGCACACGTCTCGTTGATCTTATGCTCAAAGATCATCAGGTGCGATCTGTTGTCGTTGAGTACACCACCGATGCCGGTGAGATGAAAACCGAAACCATTCCTGCCACGCACGTTATTCTCGCCACCGGACATTCCGCGCGAGACGTCTTTGAGCTCTTGAAAGGCCGCAATATCGCTATGGAGCGCAAAACCTTTGCCATGGGAGTACGCATCGAGCACCTGCAGGCTGACATCAATCGCGCTCTTTACGGATCTGAAGCAGAAAATCCTGTGCTTGGAGCCGCGCTGTACAAGCTTTCGGTTCATCTTCCCAGTGGCCGCTCCGCGTTTTCTTTCTGCATGTGCCCCGGCGGTTTTGTCGTATCGGCTTCAAGCGAGAAGAACGGCGTTGTCACTAACGGCATGAGCTTGTCTACGCGCAGTGGAACCAACGCCAACTCAGGACTTCTTGCCAACGTATTTCCTGATGACCTTTTGGGCAATGATGTCCTGGAGGGTCTTACCTTGCAGCGCGTCTGCGAACAAAACGCATTTGAAGCGGGAGGAGGCGCCTACACGGCGCCGGCGCAACTGGTGGGAGATTTTTTGCGGAACCAACCATCCAGCGGCGCCGAAAGCGTGCAACCGACATATCCGCGTGGCGTTTCATGGGGGTCTCTTGAGAGCTGTCTTCCGGACTACATCATAGATACGCTTCGTACATCTCTTCCCCTTCTTGATCATAAGCTGCACGGTTTTGCCGCTGAGGATGCCGTCCTTACCGGCGTGGAAACACGTTCCAGCTCTCCGATACGTATCACACGAGGTGACTCAGGACAAAGCGTCAATGTTGAGGGACTGTGGCCTGCCGGAGAAGGCGCAGGATACGCTGGCGGTATCATGAGCGCCGCTGCTGACGGCATCCGCACAGCCAAGCTGGTTGCGCGGCGCTACTAGCTGTTGCTGTTGGCTATCTCGTTTCTGAGCATATTGCAATACCCCATCGAATCGGCACTCATTTTTGCACAGTGACCATATCCGTCCCATATTCTCATTCTCGCATGGGGGTATTCCTTAGGAAGAACCTTCTTCGCAGCCCATAGGTCAAACTCTTTCGAACCGTACAAAAACAGACACGCCTTCTGATCTTCTTCAGATAAGACCGGAAGATTAACGAAAGCGCAGTCATGGCAGATATTTTTGATGCTCTGTTCATCGATTTGTATAAATGTCTCTGCCATTGAAGCGCCCTTTTCTCCATAGAGGCGTGCCATTTTTCTTATCGCCAGGCTCCTGTTACGAACGGCTTTTCTATGCTGATGAATAAATATTGTTCTCACGATACAATCGAGCGCTTTTGCGTGTTGCCACACACTGCAGCCCTCAAAGACCGCTTTGTGCACTTTAATATCTCTGTAGGCAAGCAGCTGCAAGAGGACCACGCCGCCCAAAGAAGCCCCGAAAGCCAGCGTCAGTTCTTCTATGCCGTGATCGAGCAGATACGTATGCAATCGTTCGCTTTCCTTTTTTGCCGATTCATACGGTTCTTCTGAGCGTTCTCCGTGCGCCGACAGGTCCGGAATAATATAGCGAAACTCTCCTCCCAGGTAATCAGTCATAGCAAGCTTCATTTCTTTGGCAGACAACAGCATTGGGTGGATGAGTAAAACGACCTTTTTCTTGTCCTGATGTGCGTCAATCAATTGCGTTCTTCTCCTTATGGCCTTTTGCCTTACCGGTCGCAGTGTGCTTATACGCCTTCTTTCAAAAGCCCACCTTGTCTCTTTATGCGCTTCTTCTCGCCGTAAAACCTAATGTTTTTTCCGGTACCTTCTTCTTGTAGCGTGAGCGCTGCCTTTTCTAACGCCCATCTTAAGCCTCTTGATAACATCGTCTGAAGTAGTTCCTTCAAGACGACCCCTGATTTGAACGATTTGGTCACGAAGCTGAGCTGCTCGCTCGTAGTCCATATCAGCAGAAGCCTGCGCCATATCAGACTCCAAATTGGAGAGCACCAGCTCAGCCTCATCCCGTGGCAATTGTGAAAGCTCTTCAGCTATTGCCTCAGCCGCGCCAAACACATCAGGGGCACCCTGCTCTTCAGCCCCCTCGCCTGAAGCGGTATAGAAAACACCGTCTTTGCGCTGGCGCTTGCCGACATTTTCTACCGCTTCATCGATGAACTGAGAGATATCCGCAATCGACTTATGCACCGTTTGAGGAACGATACCGTGCTCTTCATTGAACGCTTCCTGCAGCCTGCGGCGGCGCTGCGTTTCATCAATGGCAACACGCATGGAGTCGGTTATGTGATCCGCGTACATAATGACATGACCTTGCACGTTTCTGGCCGCTCGTCCCATAGTTTGAATGAGCGATCGGCGATTGCGCAAAAATCCTTCTTTATCCGCATCGAGAATAGCCACCAAAGAAACTTCGGGGATATCAAGTCCTTCTCGCAACAAATTGATACCGACAAGCACGTCTATCTTGCCTTGGCGCAACTCTTTGATAATCTCAACGCGATCAAGCGTAGCAGTATCGGAATGCATGTAATTGACCTTGATCCCTTCATCAAGCAGATGATCCGTTAGATCCTCCGCCATCCGCTTGGTAAGGGTAGTAACCAGCACGCGCTCTTTTTTGGCGACGCGCTCTTTTACTTCAGAGATCAGGTCATCAATCTGAGCGCGTATGGGACGAACGTCAATCAAGGGATCCAGAAGGCCGGTGGGCCTGATGATTTGCTCAACTTGCTGCTGCGTTACGGACTCCTCATAATCGCCAGGCGTAGCGGAAACGTAGATAAACTGCGGAATGCGCGCCTCAAACTCATCAAAGCGAAGCGGTCTGTTGTCGAGCGCCGATGGAAGACGAAAACCATGATCGACCAAAGTGACCTTACGAGAACGGTCTCCCTCATACATCCCGCGTATCTGCGGAACCGTCACATGGCTCTCATCAATAATACAAATCATGTCCTTGGGGAAATAGTCAATGAGCGTATAGGGAGGCTCGCCCGGAGCGCGACCATCCAGATGACGAGAATAGTTCTCGATGCCGTTGCAATAACCCATGGTCTCAAGCATTTCAAGATCATAGTTGGTGCGCTGCGCCAATCGCTGCGCTTCAAGCAGCTTATCGTTTGCCTTGAGCTCGACCACGCGGCTTTCAAGCTCTTCGCTGATGGTGTGCAACGCGTGGGTAACTTTTGGGCGCTCCGTTACATAATGGGAAGCCGGCCAGATAGGAATAGCGTCAAATGAACGGATAACTTCACCAGTTACATTGCTGATTTCAGCAATCGTTTCCACTTCATCGCCAAAAAATTCTATCCTCAGCGGGTTTTCTGCATAGGGAGGAAAAACGTCCACCACATCCCCTCGTACACGAAACATACCGCGCTGCAAATCATAATCATTGCGGTCATATTGAATGTCAATCAAATCTTTAATGAAATCATCGCGTTCAAGTGGAATTGATTTATCTACATTAGGGGCAAGGCCGGCATAATCTTGCGGACTGCCGATACCGTAAATGCACGAGACGGACGCTACCACGATGACATCTCGCCGAGAAAGCAAACTGGATGTAGCCTGATGGCGCAGTTTCTCTACTTCTTCATTGATTGAAGCGTCTTTTTCAATGTAGGTATCAGACTGCGGAACATATGCTTCAGGCTGATAATAGTCGTAATACGAAACGAAATAGACGACGGCGTTATTGGGAAACATTTCCCTCATCTCAGAAGCAACCTGAGCTGCGAGAGTTTTATTGGGCTCCATGATAAGCGTAGGCCTGTTAAGCTTCTCGATAGTCTTGGCCATAGAGAATGTCTTGCCAGATCCCGTGACACCCAAAAGCGTCTGATACCTCAGACCTTCTTCAATCCCTTGAGCAAGTTTTTCTATAGCCTGCGGCTGATCTCCGGCAGGCTCAAACGGCGAGACGACCGTGAGACGTTCTTCTCCGCTTTCACGACCAAAGCGCCTCAACTCCGCGCCAACATGCTCTGTTTTTGAAGTGCCATCAGAAACCGCCACAAAACCTCCTTCTTCGATATCATCAGTATACGCCATCTTGAGCAAAAATGCAAACATATGTTCTGTTTTAAGGAAACGAGAGCGGTCATATCTTCCTTGAATACGGTAAAATTGATACCCATATGCACACAATCCATTCAACCGTCTTAGGGAATCGTACTATGTCTTCAGGGCTTCCTTCTTCCAGCACACCGTCGCCAAAACGTCCCTACAACGCTTTTGAAAAACTGATCTTTTTTGTTTTGGGCACCATGAGTATCCTCGTCGGTCTCTCGCAATTGGTTGAACTGCACGTCTCCGGCAAGCTATTGATACAAGCTCTTCTGCTTATCGCCTTTGGCATCGTTCTCCTCGCTATCCTCATCCGGAACAAAAAATCTGCCAACCAAACTGCCGCTCTTTCAGACAGCACAGATCAAAACGACTCCGTCAATCACTCATCGGGCATATTTATACAGGCTCCTACCAGCAGGAACTCTTCAGCCTTTGATTTGACTATGTCCCGTTCAAACAATATCCCCGCTTCTCTGAAAGATCTAGTCGATACCGGTCAGCTTCAAAGACCCGAGCTTCAAGAAATACTTGCTACATCCGGGCTTCTCGCCCCTCACCGCGCCCCCGCTACAAAGGGCTACAAATTTCCCAAGAATCAGCGGTATTGGTTCAATGCGCAGACAAGTGATTTTACTGAAGACCAATACAACGATTTTATTGCCCTTGAAGCCACCCTCAACCTCGCGGATGATATGGAAGCACTTCCCGCCAATCAAAAAAGCCTTACCGTACAGCAAAAAATTCTGATTACTTTAAGAAATACCCTCAATGCAACTCCTCAGCCATCAGAATATCTTCCCGCCGGCAAAACGTCTTTGAATGGAGCGACCGATTGGGATACGCGCTACTATGCAGCCAACTATTTTGATACGCTTCATCTGCCCTTCAGGCAGCCGATACTCTTTACCTATGACGAAGAGGTCTCGACTATCATCATTGACGCCAAGACTCCCGCGCCGCGAGCGTTTTGCTTTGCAACATCTGAGAAAAACACTCAGATTTCCTATGCGCGGGCGTACGCCCTGCGCGCGGCTATTACTCTGGCATATGGCCCTCTGAAACATCAAGGTATTGCTCGTGTTGTTGTCAATCAGTTTATGAACGAGAATATCAGCCATCCTCTTCTGTCCTATGACTTTGACCTCAAAGCGCTTGAACACCTCATTTCCGAGTCTCAAGATCCCTCCGTTGACACTACCGGATTTCCTCAGCAGTCCTGCATCCGTTATAGTCTTGATGAAGAAGGCTGGTTCACGCCGGTGGAGCCTTTTGAGGAGCTCAATGACCCTGCAAAGAAGCACCCCTTACTCTATGCCTCAGCTGAGACGCGCACAGAAGAAGCGCCTCAAGAGATTCGAGAAATCACCGGCGCAAAACGTATTTCCGATCTCGGGTTTCGAGAGGATAGCAATCGCATAGACGCGTGGAACGCAGTCATTTCACAGCTCAGTGATTCAACGGCAGATGCGGTGGCATTGTTTAGAGGCGCGCAAGCGTCAGCCACAGATACCGCTACCATGGAAGCTTTTTCCCGCGTTATCCAGGCGCTTGTTTCCGGCGAAGCTGATGTGGGCGATAAGCGCGAACTTGCCCACATTTTTATGTCAGGGTCCGAGCTGGATGCCGCCATTGCCCATATGAACGAAGTCTTTGATGCAGAAGATGTCAGCATAGAGGCTTTTACCGCGTCTATGAAAGCCCTTGAGGCAAAACTTGAACCTATCGTGAGCTTGGGAATCTATCTTGACGATACCGACTCCGTCTATCGCTATTTTGACTCGATTGCCGACCGCATTGACTATAATCGGGCATTTTCTTCCGATCCTCGTACGGTCATTTTGGTTCCCGATGCCTACTACAATGCGAATGCCCTGCTCGTTCGCGCCTATAACCAAGTTGATAAACCGGAAAAAGCACTTGCATTTGCTGAGGAATGCGTCCGCATAGCGCCTCTCAATACCGACGCGTTCCTCTATAAAGATCGCGTCTTGCAAGATCTTTCTCGCAATGCAGAGGCTGCAAAAAACATTTGCGAACTTATTCCTCACCAGCTTCGCCAATATGACATAGCGCTCCTGTATTATCGCCTCGCCTACCTTGAATGGCGTCTTGGTCGCGGAGATATCGCTGTCGCCTGCTATCAGCAGGTATTGAGAATGAACACTGAGTATTCTCAGCCTGCCCAACAGGAACTCAGCGATCTTATGAAGACCGATCCAGCACTTGTCACAATTGATGAGAGCAGACTTGATGAGTTTTTAGAGACCCATGGTATCCCCGTTGATAATCAAAAAGCACGTTATGATATTTTGCTTTCCGCAGCTATCGCGTGCACAAATAATAAACTGTACACACCGGCATCATTTTTGACACGCCAGGCGCTTGCCATCAAATTTGACGATGAGATAGAGTCGGTGCGCCTCTCCTTAACAGGCTTTATTTAGTGACTTCACGGGACTGTAACCGTCCAGTCAGCCTGTCCCACCAGGCGTCAATCTGTGCCACAAGAAACGCCTCGTCCCGGGCGTTATCAATAATTGTATCGGCTTGCGAGCGCAGATATTCATCTGACGGCTGAAGGGCAACGCGCTTCTTAAAATCCTCTGCGCTCACTCCCCTGACACAAGCGCGCTTCTTGCGAAGTTCATAGGGACAAATTACCGCGACCACTTCATCTGCCTGAGGAATAAGGTCCTCTATACGATCAAGCAGAGGAACCTCGACAATGCACACGTCACAAGCTTGTGCCGTACGGCGTTCCATATCCAACGCTTCCATCAGATAGTTCTTAATAAAGGGCAGCTCAATGTCTTCAAGGCTTTGGACACCCTCGGGAGTCGCAAACGCGCGTGCCGCAAGCTCTCTGCGATTAATCTCGCCGGTGTTTGGGTCAAGCAGATCCTGTCCAAACGCCTCAGCAAGGGCGCGCGCGCAATGAGAACCGGGTGCAAGTACGTCTCGGGAAACCTGATCGAGGTCAAGACGTCGAGCGCCCTTTTTTTCAAGCATACGCGCTACTGTTGACTTGCCTGACGCCATGCCGCCCGCAAGAAAGACCGTATACATCAAGACCCCCAAAGCTCAAGACGGTTGATTGTGCCGAGAAGTGCCGCGTCTTCTTTTTCGTGCGTGACCCAAAGCAGCGTTTTGTCCTCCAGATACGGCAACAGAAAACGCATGACCTCCTGTTTCGTATGATAGTCAAGCCCTGTAAGCGGCTCGTCAAAGAGCAAGACGTCAGCATCGGCCATCACGGCTCTCAACACGGCGACGCGGCGTCTCTGACCGCCGGAAAGCTCCGCTACAACACGTTTGTCAAAGCCCCCTAAACCAACCTGAACAAGCGCATCCGAAATACGCCGCTCGAAAGCAGCTTTTTCCGTTCGTCTGAGCTGAGTTTGCGCCAGAGAGATATTCGCCATCACACTTAAATTCTCGCACAGACGGTCTTCCTGAAAGACCATCGCTACCCGCTGGCCACACGCGCTCGGCACATTTGAAATGCTTCCCTCATCAGGTGTCTCAAGGCCCGCGATCATTCGTATAAGCGTAGTCTTACCAACGCCTGATGTTCCAAAGAGCACGTTCTTCTCGCCAGCACGCAGAACAAGCGAGACGTGATCAAGTACGCAAAGCGTTCCGAATGATTTCGAAACCCGGTCGAACACGATGTGGCCTTTGGTATCAAAACTCATGGACGCTCCTCTATCCGCTTGACAAGGCGCTTGATGAGATACGAGAAGCCCTTTTCTACCAGCACGCTCATGCAGATAATAACTATTGTCCATGCGAAAAGACTGGACGTGTCAAGAAACACTTTGGCATGGTACAGCTCTTCACCGATGGAACGGCTCGGGATAGCGATAACTTCGGCGGCAATACCCGCCTTCCAGCAAAAGCCCAGCGCAAGCGAGGCCGCGGCTTCAAAGTACGGAAGCACCTGCGATAGATAAATCGAACGAACGCGCACTAAGGGTCGTATCTGAAAAACGTCAGCCATTTCAAGGAGCTGCGTATCAGTTGCTTCAAGACCCTGCAGGAGGTTGGTATACATAATGGGAAACGCCAACAGATGTGCAACGATTACTGAAAGATAGGTCGAATGTACCCATACCAAAAGCAAGATAATGAACGAAGCCACGGGCACCGATTTGACCGTAGCTACTACAGGAGCCATCAAAACTCTGACCAGCCGCAGGCGATACGCCGCAACCGCCATAAGAGTGCCAAACACAAGCGCGCTCAAAAATCCGCAGGCGATATGCAGCAATGAGTGGGTGATAGTTGACCAGAAATCAGCTTCAAAAAGCAGCTCACTAAGACGCTGCAGCGTCTCAAGCGGAGAAGGTAGAATAAATTGCTGTCCGACAGCTAAAGCAGCCACCTGCCACACCAAAAGCCAAAACAGAACAGAAAGCAGGCGACTTGCCCATAGGGAAAACCGGCCTGCCTGAGATGAACGCTGTGGTTCAAAGTGTCCCTTGTTATTTATCTGATCCCGCGCCAAAGTAAAAATCGTCCTCCGGAAGCTTGCCACCTACCGCCTTTTGATCAGCATCAGCTAAAACCTGGAGGTAGCCGGAAAGGGTGTTTTTCATGTCGTTGCCAACAATATAGGTGATATTACACTTAGGAAGAGCGATTTTAGCGACCTTTTCAGGAACGATATCAGCTTCGCCAATGAGTTTGGCCGCCTCATCAGTATGGTCATGGACGAAGTCGACCGAATCTTTATAGTGCGAGAGGAACTGAGCGACCGCGTCAAGGTTCTTCTCGGCAAAACTCTTTGAAACAATAGCAGTGCCGGTAACAAGCTCAGAGGTGGCACCTGTGGCTTTCCACTCGGCTCCAAGGTCAAGAGCCTCGCGGATGCTCTGATCCTTAGTCTGCGCAACGGTTACAAACGGCTGAGGCAAAAGAGCAATGCCATTCTCGTCTTGCGCAAGGGCTGCTACGCATTCGGCATGTTCGCTTTTCCACTCCACCTGAACGTCTCCACCAAGCTTAAGGCCGTTCTTTTCAAGAATGTAGGAAAGCACATATTCAGGAGAAGCGCCTTTGCCTGCCGCATAGAGGGTCTTTCCCGCAAGGTCAGCAAGTGTCTTGATGGCGTTTCCACGCTCAACGATATACAAAACGTTCAAAACGTTGACACAAAGAGCCTGCACACCGCCTTTTGTCTTGTTGTAAAGAACCGAAGCGAGATTAGAGGGTATCGACGCGATGTCAACATCACCCTTTGCAACCTTCGCCACTATTTCGTCGGGAGAAGCAACGATATCAAAGGTGTAGGTATTGTCCGAAACGGCTCCCGCCTTAACGTCACTCATGAACTTCGCAAGACCCATAGCCGTGGGGCCTTTAAGCGTTGCAACGCGAACGTCAGTCGGTGCCTTTGTTTTTGTGTCTACCGCGCTGTTGTCAGCTGTACTTTCCTGTTGTTTGCAGCCAAAAAGCATGGCAGTAGGGGTAAGTGTCGCAAGTTTGAGAAATGACCGTCTGTCCATAAACCAGACTCTCCTTTCACATGCACCTTGGAGTCGCGTTGTGCGGCTCAAAGGATCTGGCATAAGCCGTTACTCTGTGTATCAAACTGTAGCATGTGCATATGGACGCTGTACTCTTGACACTTAATCACCATATCCAAGCACATAGGCGTGGCACAGGTTCTCCGTGCCAACAAGCGCGTCCATGTGCGTGCGCTCGCGACCATGCGTGCTGAGAGTGGCCGGTCCAAACGCGCCGCTCTTCAGGTTGTTTCCCGCAAAATACGAAGCGTTCGCATCAGTTGAAAAATGAAACGCTACCTGTTGGTTCCATCTGCCTGGCTCGAGGACCTTCTCGGCGCACCGAATAAGGCGGTTGGAAAGGTTCCAATCGTAAGGTGAGCGGATGTCGGAAACAATAACGCCTACCGAATGCTCCTCAGAAGCGTAGTCGGGACCGATAAGCGTTATATCGAGAGAAACATATTCATCTACTACCGTGGGCAAATACGCGCCGCCATGACCGATCTCCTCATAGATAGGAAAGGCAAACAATGTGTCGTAAGCGGGTTGAGTCCCTGTTTGCGCCAGCCACTTCATAGTATGAAGCTGCGCCGCCACGCACGCTTTGTCGTCAAGAAAGCGCGAGATGATATAGCCGTTGTCATACGCGATAAAATGCGGGTCAATGGCTGCCACAGCACCTTCCGATACGCCAAGCTTACGAGCGTCTGCAGGAGATTTGACATCGGCGATGAGCGAAACCGCCATGGTATCCTCCGTGCGCTCCATAGTCTTGGCGTCCTCAAAAACGTGTATCGAATGGTGATTGCAGATAATCTGTCCGTTGACTGAAGAGCCATCACGACAAATGACATGACAGGTCTCACCCTCGATGCTGTGGTAGTTAATGCCGCCGAGCTGCCGCACGCGAAGCGTTCCGTCATCATTGAAACCGCGAACAACAAGACCGATAGTGTCAAGATGCGCGTTCACCCCAACAGTTTTCTCGCTGCTGGCACCCGGAACTACCACATAGGCTGTCGCCTTGTTGTCGACCTGCATCTCATAGCCAATGTCCGCAAGAAGCATTTTCAAAAGCGCGTGAATCCGATTGTAATATCCAACGGGGCTGTCGCATGCGATGAGTTGACGTGTCACCTCAAGCAGATAGTCGGTATCAGTTTCAAAGCGCTGCATGAGAACTCCTTTTTGACTGGAACAAAATGTGTGGATAGGTAGAGCAAAAGGGACACAGCAGGAACATCCCGGCGAGAAACCCTGTTACTTCCTCTTTTGGGGCCTCGCGTAGAGCGCGACAAGCACTTGAAGCATATCGACCATAGCCTCAAGCTCGGGAACGGGAACAAACTCTCGCACGCCATGAGCGTTGTAATAACAGGCGGACAGATTCGCGCAGGGGAACCCGCGAAACGACAGCTGTGAGCCGTCCGTACCGCCACGCATAGGAACGCATGTCATCTCTTGACCAATCGCCTCATACGCAGCTCGGGCGTTTTCAATCAGATGCTCATTTTCGGGCAGCGTTACAATGTCGGCCAGATTATGATATTGATCGTGGATAGCAAGCGTCAGTACTTCGGTGCCAAACTGGCTGTTAATATAGGCAGCTGCGTCACGCATGAGTTGTTTGCGCAGCTCCAGCTTTGCCTGGTCATGATCGCGAATGATGTAATCCGCCAGCGCTGATTCACAATCTCCCTGCATGCGCTCTACGTAGAAGAAACCGTCATACCCTTCGGTATACTCAGGACGATCTTGCGGCGGCAGCAGCTGATGGAAACGCATGATAGCCTCGCTGGCGTGCACCATGATGCCCTTTGCCGTCCCCGTGTGTACCGAAAGTCCCTTCGCACGGACGTTGACCTCGGCAGCGTTGAAGGTCTCAAAGCAGAATTCACCAAGCGGCCCACCATCAATGGTATAGCCATACGCGGCGCCAAAAGCGTCAAGATCGAGAAGCGCTGCGCCATGGCCAATCTCCTCATCCGGAACGAACGCGACAGCAAGGCGCGGATGCGGAAGTTCTGGATGCTCACGCAGGCGACGCAGGAGACTGACCACCATAGCCACGCCCGCCTTATCGTCACCGCCGAGCAGCGTAGTACCGTCAGTAGTTACCAAATCCCATCCGACCATATGCTCAAGCTGTGGATTTGTTGCCGGACTCACGGCAACCTCCGCTCCGTCCCGGTCCACACCGATGATGAGCGTATCCCCCTCATAGCGAACCACACGCGGATGCACGGGCGAGCCGCACGATTGCCATGCCGTATCAAGATGACAGCAAAATCCAAGTACCGGAAGATCTTCAGCGCCGGGACTCGCGGGCCAGTGAGCCGTCACATAGGCGTGTTTGTCGATGGTAGCGTCTTCGGCCTGCAGAGCCTGCAAATCAGTCGCTACTACGCGTGCCATTTCATGCTGAGACTCCGTGGACGGAACCGTGTCGGCAGTAAGCGGATCTGATTGCGAGGCTACCTTGCAGTAGCGAATAAAACGTTCAAGCACATCGCTATGGTGAGACATAATATCCTTCCCTACAATCGCGAGCTGCGATACGTGCGCGCCGCGTCGATGAAAGACTTCCAAAGCATGCAGTCGGCCTTGCTGTATTTCCAGCCGTATTCGGGATGCCACTGAACGCCTACCATCCATCGCCTATCGGAAATTTCAGCGCCTTCAATGATGCCGTCAGTCGAATGAGCCACTACACTCAGACACGGCGCGACCTTACGCAAAGCTTCATCATGGTAGGAGTTGGCCTGAATGCACTTCTCGCTGCCAAGCGCATGGTACAAAAGCGAATCTTCAACAACCTCCACCATATGGGCGGGAGCGGTAAGGTCGGCAATGTGGGACCAGTAGGTATGGCCGGAAGCGGGCGCCGGCAGTGTACGAATTTCTTGGACGAGCGTGCCACCGAAGACGACATTGAGCAGCTGAAGTCCACGGCAAATGGCAAAGAGCGGTTTGTCGGCTTCGTAAACCTTTTTCACCAGCTTAAATTCGAGCACATCGCGACGGGGATTCAAGCGTGCAAGGTCGCGAGGCTCTTCTCCCCAATTGCGCGGATCAACGTCATGGCCACCAGGCAAATTAAAGCCATCGCACATCTCAACGTACCGGTCGATAACAGCGTCATCATCAGTCAAGGGCATCATCACTGGAATGCCACCTGCCGCGAGAATAGCATCCATCTGCACCTCGGCGATGGACTCTCCGTCAGAAAATCCGGGTTCTTTCATAAAGCGCGGCGTCAGGCCAATGAGCGGCCGATCATGTACGGGAACAGCCGCGCTTTCCTTGAAAACCTGCTGAGCAAATACTGGAATGTCAATCATGCCTTCTCCTGAATTTTTTGCGTGCTCATGACTTTACTGCAAATCTTCACCCTCATGGCCGGCAGGCAAAAATTGCATGGTTCATCGCTTATTTTGTCGATAAACCGTAACAAAAACTTTGCAATCGGCAGAAATTCCTAGCGCAGGTTGGGTATTTAAATACAACTTACGTATCCTTGTACGTGAGGCTTTTCGTCAGACTTTCCTGCACGCGAGCATCACGCAAACGTGAGTTACTCACATGCGTACGCATTGCCCACCTGAAAGGTATCCTTATGAACTCCTCACTTAACAGCCTCTCCCGCCGCAGCTTTCTCAGCGGCTCTCTCGCAGCCGCAGCAGCGGCAGGCTCAGCCACGCTTCTGTCCGCGTGCGGCACCGGTGATGGCGCAGGCGACGGAGACAAGCTCATTCTTACGTTTGGCGTCAACAATCCCAAAGTCACCTTTGACACGCAAAAAACCTCCGGTTCCATCGGCGTTTCCGAAGCTGTCGGAGAATCCCTGCTCAAGCTCGATCCGGAAACCAAAGAGATTGAACCGTGGCTCGTAACCAAGCTGCCCGAGGTTTCCTCAGACGGACTCACATACTCCTTTGAGCTGAAAGAGGGCGTCAAGTTCCACGACGGATCCACGCTCAAATCTTCCGATGTAAAGTACTCTTTTACTCGGATGTTTTTGCCGGACACAAAGGCAACTTCAATCGATTCGTATGTGTACATCGAAGGCGCGCAGGATATTATCGATGGCAAGACAACCGAGCTTTCCGGCATCACCATCACTGATGACCGCCATTTTGATATCAAGCTTACCCAGCCCTATTCAACGTTCAACGCGCTTCTCGCTCAGTTCTACGCTTTCATCTATCCCGAGAAGAGCTGCTCAGAAGCGGGCGAAAAATGGGGGTCCGACACCACGTTTTACGGCACCGGTCCCTTTAAGCTGGTGTCTAACGACAATACAACCGAAGTTGTACTCGAAGCCTTCGCTGACTACCATCAGGGCAAACCAGCCCTCGATGAGCTGCATTTTTCTTACATCGATGACGGCAATACACGCATGCTGAACTACAAACAAGGCACCATTGACCTCACGTTTATTAATCAAAACCTGGTTCAGCAGTTTAAAAATGACACGGCGGTCGCTGATCAGATTGTCTACTACAATCCCGCGTCTACGCAGTTTGTAAACCTCAATCTTAAAAACGAGTACCTCTCAGATGTGCGCGTTCGCCAGGCGCTGTCACTTGCCCTTGACCGCCAAACCTTGTGCGACACGGTTCTTTCCGGCGCCGCTCAGCCTGCTACTTCATTTATCCCGGCGTCTGAGACGGGCAACGACTCTTCACTTGAAATCTTTGAATATAACGTTGATACGGCAAAAAAGCTGCTCTCTGAAGCCGGCGTGTCAAATATTACGCTTGACGCCCAGGTTCGCGCGCAAGACCAAAACCTCATGGTGGCTATCCAGGACGCCTGGAGCAAAATCGGCGTCAATCTCAATGTTTCCGTTATTGACGCGGGCGTATGGAGTGAATCGCGCAAGAATGGAGATCTTCAGGTCACCCTTGTTACCTGGTCAACTCTCTCATTCCAAGGAGTTGAGCATATGGGCTCCTATTTCCGCTCCGATCGAGCGGCTCTTAAGAGTTCTTTCTACAGCAGCGAGAAGTTCGACCAGTTGGTAGACGCCGCTCGCCTTACAATCAACGATCCCGACAAGGTCATCGAGCTCACCAAACAAGCCGACGCGCAGCTTACCCGCACCGATTACGCGTGTCTACCCATCGACTGGACCCAGATGCCGTATGTTCTCAATAAGAAATTCACCGGCCTCAAGGTGCTCGTCAATCCACTCTTTGGCGAGGTCAAGAGAGCATAGAATTACTGCTCTCTTGACCTCCCTCCTACTCAGCTTGATTTTTTGTATGCCCCGCCGGTCCCCTTCACCATGCAATTCGGCAGTCCTTGTACCGTGCTAATGTGCACCGTGCTATTGGATAGCCCTTGTGAGCGCGCTAGTCGATGGCAATATGCGTAGCGGGAATCAGCTTGCCATCCTTGTAGATAAGACGCTCGCGCGTACGCTCAATCTTGGGATCGGGAATAGGAATCGCGGAAAGCAGCGCCTTAGTATAGGGATCCTGCGGATTGTTGAAGACATCCTCAGTCTCGCCGTACTCCACGATTTTCCCTAGGTGCATAACGGCAACCGTATCAGAAATGTGGCGAATAACCGCCAGGTCGTGCGCGACGAAGAGATACGAAATCTTCAGCTGAATCTGAAGGTCCTCAAGCAAGTTGATAATGCCAGCCTGAATGGAAACGTCAAGCGAGGCAATAGGCTCGTCAAGAAGCAAAATCTTGGGATTGGTTGCCAGAGCGCGGGCAATAGCAATACGCTGACGCTGACCGCCGGAGAACTGAGAGGGGAAACGGTCAACATAGTCAGGGTTAATGCCGACAAGTACCATAAGCTCGCCAATGCGCCTATTGATATCGGCGTCCTTCCAGCCCTGAGCTTTCAGAGGCTCTGACAAAACGTCGTAAATGGGCATACGAGGATCGAGAGAACTCATAGGATCCTGGAAGATAACCTGGAGATCCTTGCGAACCTCACGACGCGCTCGGGCAGATCTGAGCTCGGAAGTATCCTTTCCAAGCACCACAATACGGCCATCTTCAGGCTTCAGAAGATCCATAATTTGCATGAGCGTCGTAGACTTGCCCGAACCTGACTCGCCGACAAGGGCCAGTGTTTCACCCTCGTGAATTTGAAAACTCGCATGGTCGACCGCCGTCATTGTACCCTTCTCGCGGCGGATAAAGCCTTTGCCCTGGACGGGGAACGTCTTGGTAAGATTTTCTACCTCAAGCACAATCGGACGCTCAGAGCGCGGTACATCCACCCACTTAGGTAGCAGGGGTTCAAACTCGGGATACACCTCTGCGTAGGTGAGATTCTTTTTGCAAATCTCATCCAGACGATGGCAAGATGCAAGATGACCCTCGGAAGCATTTGCAGGTGTCAGCTCAGGCTCAACCGCACGGCACTTCTCGGTTGCCATAGGGCAACGCGGATTGAAGGGACAGCCTGAAGGAATGGCTACAAGCGAAGGCGGATTGCCCTTAATGGGAACGAGGCGGTGCTCCGCAGGTAAGTGCGGCTTTGGCACGGCGCCCAAAAGACCCATAGTATACGGATGCCGTGGCTCAGCAAAAAGCGTATCTACGCTTGCACGCTCAACGCCGCGGCCCGCATACATAACCATAATGTCATCAGCGGTGCCTGCGACGACGCCAAGATCGTGCGTAATCAAAACGACAGCCGCGCCCGTCTCTTTCTGGGCGACTTTCAAAACATCGAGAATCTGTGCCTGAATCGTTACGTCAAGAGCGGTAGTAGGCTCATCGGCAATGATGATGTCGGGGTTGTTGGCAATGGCGATAGCGATAACCACGCGCTGACGCATGCCGCCGGAAAACTCGTGCGGATACGCATCTAAACGCTCTTCCGGGTTGGTGATGCCAACAATCTCAAGAAGTTCAAGGCAGCGCTTACGAACATCAGCCTTTGGCATATGGGGATTGTGAGTCAAAAGAGCTTCGGCAAGCTGATCGCCGATAGTAAACATCGGAGTCAACGCGGACAGAGGATCCTGGAAAATCATGGAAATCTTCGTGCCGCGAAGTTTAGACATCTCCTCGTCGGTTTTGCCGAGAAGCTCCTCATCACCGAGCTTAATCGAACCGGTGACATGCGCGTTGTCATCAAGAAGACCGATAAGAGAAAGCGCGGTAACTGACTTTCCGGAACCGGATTCGCCAACGATGCCGAGGGTACGGCCGCCCCAAAGGTCAAAGTTTACACTACGGACGGCATCGACACGACCGGCCTCAGTGTTAAAGGACACCTTGAGGTCGCGAACGGTCATGACGGGCGCGCCCTGCGGAGCGCCTTTCGGCCCGTTGGACTCAAGCAGCTCATAGCGAAGAACGTCGTCTACCGCGCTGTTCTTCTCGACCGTTTTATTCATATCAATATCAGCCATTACGCACGCTCCGTCATATCTGTACTCATATCGGCCTCGCCTGTGGTTTCAGACGTTTTGGCGTCAGCTTCATCATCGTCATCCTCAACCATGCCGGCTGCGCGTGAATAGGGATCGAAGGCGTCGCGAAGACCGTCGCCGATAAGCTGCATGCTCACGCAGAGAATGATAAGGACAACGGACGGGATCAAAATGAGCCAAGGCGTGGAGAGCATCGCCGAAGAGCCGGCGCTCAAAAGATAGCCGAGCGATGTATCGGGAGCCTTGATACCGAGACCCAAAAAGCTGTATGCCGTCTCGGAGTTGATACCGCCGATGACGCCAAGAACCGTGTCGATAATCAGAATCGAGCCAAGGTTCGGAATAAGGTGGCGAATGATGATCTTAATTGAAGGAACGCCCATGTATTTAGCGGCCTTGACGTAATCGCGCTCACGGAGCGACAGCGCCATCGTACGCAGGGTACGAGCATAGCCAATCCAGCCAAAGGCGGTCATACCCACGATAAGCATGACCCATCCGGTTGTACCGGAGGCCGCGCGAACAATCATGGCAACCAGAAGGAAGCTCGGAATGACCATGAGCATGTCAAGGATCCACATGCCAATCTTTTCGGGCACGCCGCGGACATAGGCAATGGCGGTACCAATGACAGCCGCGATGACTGACGTCAGCAGCGCGTATGTGATACCAATCGTCAGCGAGCGGCCAAGACCGTGTACAACGCTGGCAAACAAATCAATACCCGCGCCATCCGTACCAAACCAATGGTTGGCGTTGGGCGCCTGATTGATAGCCGCAAAGTCCGGATCGATATAGTTATGCGGGGTCAGGTACTTACCGAAGAGGGCCACAAAAATCAAAACTACCAGAATACCCAAACCGATCATGGCGGAACGCTGGCGCAAGAAACGGCGGCCAATCAGACCGAAGTAGCTGATGCGCTTAACTTCACCTGAACCAAGCGAGTCAGCCTGAAGTTCAAGCTCCGCGTTGGTCATCTGACCATTATTGACGGTGGTAAGAGCATCGGATTCTTCCGTTGTTGGAGCAACTTTTTTTGTATCGTTAGCCATTGCTGCCTCCCTAGCTCATCTTGATTCGCGGATCGAGCGCAGCCGCAAAGAGATCGGCGAGAAGCGCACCCACGAGCGTACATGCAGCGGAGAACGCGGCGACTGCAACGGCGCCATGAATGTTGTTATTGTTGATGCAGTTGATGAAGTACTCACCAAGACCGTGAATAGCGAAGATTTTCTCGGTCATAACGGCGCCGGTAAAGATACCCGCAATAGAGAAGGCAACGTTTACCGCAGTAGGAATTAAGGACGCGCGCAGAGCGTGTCTGCGGATGGCCTGCTTGCGGGTAAGTCCCTTTGCGCGAGCCGTACGCACATAGTCAGCGTGCATCTCATCAAGAAGGTAGGTGCGTTGCGTAAGGTGATAGCCAACCGAACTGACAATAGTCAAAACGAGCGTTGGCAGGAAGATGTGCTGTAAGAAGTCAAGAAGCCATTCGAAAAACATTGGGAAATCTCCACTGGAAAGGCCCGTAACGTAGAAGATTCTGTTGCCTGCAAGGGCGTTGATCTCGATTGCCGCAAAAACAATGAGAATGGCGAGAACAACCGTCGGAATAACCATAAAAAGCGATGCCACGCCACTGAAGAAGCGGTCCTGCCATTCGTATTGCCGCTGGGCTGTATATACGCCGAGTCCGACGCCTATGAAAATAGACAAGATAGTTGCCAGCGTCAGAAGCTGAACAGAAGCCAAAAACTTTGTGCTCATCTGCGTATTGATGGAACTGCCATCAGGAGCCATGCCCCAGTTGAAGCTGGTCACAACACCAGTAAGCCACTTCTGGTAACGCTCGATAATAGGAGTCTTGTCGTTCAAGTTAGTTTTATACAGCGACTGCTCAATGGATTCCTGAGGAGGACGAGGAGTACGCTGCTCATAGTTAGAACGAGGACTCATGAACGCGGACGCAAGAAAAAACGTAAGCGACGTCGCAACAAAAATCATTACGATATAGCTCAGCACCCTTTTAGTTAAATACCAGGCAAACCGTGCCATTTACTCTCCTTACCGCCAGCGCTTGCACAGATGCAAGCGAGGAATTTTCGGAATGGCAATCGAACATTTCCAACGATTTCCGACACACACGACACTTAGCGCCTGCAACGCTCGCAAACACTAAACGGCAATTTTATCACGAGAGTCGCTCCAACGGCCAAATTACTCAAAGAAAAATGACCATGTATGCTTCCCTCGAAATAAAATCGCTTCTATGATGACAGCATCTTTCTGCTGTTTTGCCGAGAAACACCCATTGTTTACCTTTGGGAAATGTTTTGCCCGTCATGCTGCAACGGCCTTTGCTGCAACTATCCTCGCTGTAATGACCTTCGCTGCGGCGGCCTTCTTACGTTCAAACTCCAAACGCAAAACGAGTGAAAGGACAAGAAAAAAACCTGAATGTCACTAACGGGCACGAGGATGAGCGCTGAGGTACACGTCGCGCACATGCGTGCGATCGACATGCGTATACAGTTGCGTTGTGGAAATGTCGGCGTGGCCGAGAAGCTCCTGTACGGAGCGCAGATCCGCGCCGCCCTCCAAAAGATGCGTCGCAAACGAATGGCGCAGCGTATGGGGATGCAAGTCTTCGATTCCCACCGCACGACCGTACGCGGCCACGGAACTATGAATCCACTGACGAGAAAGGCGCCCTCCTCGACGATTCAGAAACACGAACGGCACCTCACCGTGGATAAGAAACTCACTGCGAGCGCCTTCGAGATAGTCTCGCAACGCTCTTTTCGCAGTTCCAAAAATAGGTACCGTACGTTCCTTGGAACCCTTGCCAAAGACGCGCAGCAGCTCTTCATCGAGAAGAACACCGCGCGTCTCAAGGGCGCTCAGCTCACTTGCGCGAAGCCCACAACCATAGAGCACTTCAAGCATAGCCTTGTCTCGTATGCCACGCGGACTCTTCTCAAAAGGCTGGTCCAAAAGCTCCGCGGCCTTCTCGCGAGATATAACATCGGGAAGCCGAAGCGCCCGCGCGATTGTTGGAAGGTCATCGGCGGGAGACGCGGCACAGATTTGCTCGGCAACCAAAAACCGGTGGAAATTGCGGATAGCCGCCGTATGCCGTTCAACAGATGCCGGCGCAAGGCCAATATCGCGCAAAAGCGCAATGTACGCCTCGATAATCTGCTGCGTCACATCGCATGGATCATCTAGTCCCTGGTCCGAGAGCCACTCAACATAGTTAGTCAAATCGCGGGCGTACGCGTCAAGCGTATTGTCGGAAAGGCCGCGCTCGACGGAGGCGTAGGCGAGAAATTCTTTACGCGCCTGAGTGAGATTCATGACCGGCTCGCCACATCATGACGCCCTGCTCCTTCATGATGCGCAATCGCGGCACGGGCAAACTCACGGAAGAGCGGCGCGGGAGAGGTGGGGCGACTCTTGAACTCAGGATGCGCCTGAGACGCCACAAACCAGGGATGCACGCTCTCAGGCAGCTCTATCATCTCAACAAGGCGCTCATCAGGAGAGACACCGGAAATCACCAGTCCCGCGTCAACAAGCTGACGGCGATACGCGTTGTTAACTTCAAAACGATGGCGATGGCGCTCATAGATAAGCTCATCTCCATAGGCTTCAGACGCAAGGGTGTGTGGCGCAACCTTACAGGGATACGATCCCAGGCGCATCGTACCTCCCTTATCGGTAATGTCTTCCTGGTCGGGCATGAGATCGATGACGGGGTATGACGTTTCAGGAGCAAACTCAGCTGAATTGGCTCCTTCCAAGCCGGCGACATCACGCGCGAACTCAATGACCGCCGTCTGCATGCCGAGACAGACGCCGAGATAAGGAATGTTTCGCTCGCGTGCGCGGCGGATGGCAACCATTTTACCCTCGACTCCACGGATACCAAAGCCTCCGGGAACCAAGATGCCGTCAGCGTCTTTAAGCTCTGCTTCAGCGCTTTCCTCCGTCAACTCTTCTCCGTTGACAAGGCGAATGTCCATGTGACGCCCGTAGAAAATTCCAGAGTGATGCAGCGCTTCAATCACCGAAAGATACGCGTCGGGAAGCTGTGTGTACTTGCCCACCACATAGATGCGGGTAGCGTCTGGAAGAGCATGCGCCGTATGCATTGCAGACGTAAACGACTCCCAGCCAGACAAGTCAGAAAGGCGAGCCTCAAGGCCAAGGCGCTCGCAGACCTTGCTATCGAAGCCCTGCTCTTTAAGGTGCGAGGGAACGTCATAGATTGAGGGAAGATCGTTATTCTCAAACACGCAATCGGCGTCAACATCGCAGAAATTGGCGATCTTCTCGCGAATAGATGCGTCAACCGTATGACTTGAGCGGCACACGATAAAGTCCGGCTGTATTCCCATGGAACGCAGCTCCTTGACAGAGTGCTGCGTAGGCTTTGTTTTCACCTCATGAGCAGCGGCAATGTAAGGCACAAGCGACACGTGGATGATGGCGACGTTTGCCGCGCCACGCTCCTTGCGGAATTGACGAATAGCCTCAACGAACGGCTGAGACTCAATATCGCCAATAGTGCCGCCAAGCTCAGTAATGACCACATCGGCATCGGTCACTTCCTCAATGCGCGCAAAACGGGCTTTAATGGCGTTGGTGACATGAGGAATCACCTGCACCGTGCCGCCGAGAAAATCCCCTGCACGCTCACGCTGAATGAGCGACTGATAGATGAGGCCCGTGGTAAAGTTTGACTCACGCGTAAGGTTCTCGTCAATGAAGCGCTCGTAATGGCCGAGGTCAAGATCGGTCTCCTTGCCGTCCTCAGTCACAAACACCTCGCCATGCTGAAACGGACTCATAGTACCGGGGTCAACGTTCAAATAGGGATCAGCCTTTTGCATCATGACCTTATAGCCGCGGGCTTTGAGCAGACGACCCAGAGAAGCCGCGGTAATGCCCTTGCCCAGCGAAGAAACGACGCCGCCTGTTACAAAAATATGCTTGGTCATGAAAATCTCCCGTACTCGTGGCAGGGCCAGCCGGCGGTGCCAAAACGTTTCTACGGGTCTCTATACTATCGCGTTGTCTTAAAAAAGAGGGCGAGAAAATCAATCACACCAACACAAAAACAGAGACGCTTCTGTGTCTGTGCGCCAAGTATCTCCGCGCCCCAGCGCTTCTTGCCTTCAGTGCTAACGCGTCTTCGCTGCAGCGCTCAGCATTTCGCGGGCATGCGCCCTTGACGTCTCCGTCAGCGTTCCGGAAAGCATGCGTGCAATCTCCTCCACACGATCTTCTCCCGTGAGTTCTTCCAGAGAGGTCTCAGGGGACATATCCTCTGATTTTTTTACCAGATAGTGGCGCTCGCCCATAACAGCAATCTGCGGCACATGCGTGACCACTATGACCTGATGCGTTTGGGCAAGCCGCGCCAGCACCTCCGCAAGCGCTACAGCAGTGGCTCCTCCGACACCAGCGTCCACTTCGTCAAACACAAGCGTTTCACAGCCATCTGCGGCTCCAAGAACCACTTTACAGGCCAGCATTACGCGAGAAATCTCACCGCCAGACGCAATCTTTCGCAGCGGGCGGGCGCTGAGCTCCGCGCCCGGCTTGTAGAGAAGCTCCACACGACTAGGACCGGCCTCAGTCCACTTGAGGCGCTCCAGGCGGTCTTGAGCCACCGTAATCTCCGCGCTGCCCATCTCCAGGAAGGCCATCTGTTTGGTAATCGCTGCGGCAAGCTGAGGGGCAGCCTGCGCCCGCAAGACGTCAAGCGCGTCAGCTGCGGCCGCAAGGTCCTTCTCGGCAGCCTCATATGCCTCTTGAGCGCAAGCAAGGCGCTCGCCTCCGTCCTCGCACGCGCTCACCACTTCCTGCGCCTCTTCAGCACGGCGAAACACGTCCTCCATCGCAGGACCGTAAGCTCGCATAAGACCCTGAAACGCCGCCGCACGAGATTGCAGGCGCTCAAGCGTCTCGCTGTCAATCTCCAGCGAATCGATGTAGGATCTTAGCTCGGAAGCGCTATCCTCAAGATCGATGAGCGCAGATGAGAGCGATTCTGAAAGCGCTGCAAGCTCCGCATCAAAGGAGGCGACGCCACGAAGCGCCAAAAGCGCCTGCGTCAGCCTGTCCGCAGCGCCATCGTCATCGGAAAGCGCGGCATACGCACCCTGAGCCGCCTCCAAAAGCGCTTCCCCATGCTCAAGACGGGGCAATTGCTCTTGGAGCTGCTCATACTCCCCTCGCTGTGGATTGACCTCTCCGATTTTTCGCAGAACAAACGCAGCCTCGTCCAGTTTGGCGTCCGCCGCACCGCATACCGCACGCACGCGTTCAAGCTCCGCCTTTGCGTTTTTTGATGCAGCGAGAAGTACCCGCCACTTGTCAAGCGCTTCCTGCGCCGGCGCGCCAATCCATGAGTCCAGAAGGTCTATATGGGTATGTACGTCCAGAAGACGCTGATGCTCATGCTGACCGCACAGGTCAACGGTTGCGCCGACCTTCTCTGCAAGCTCGCGTACCGACGCCATATGACCGTCGATTTCCACGCGGCCACGACCGTCCGACTGTACGCGACGGCGGACAATGGTTCCCTCTTCGTCGGAGTCGCCCAGAAAGAAGCGGGCTTCAACCTGCAGTTCATCCGCACCTTCGCGCACCATCGTCGTATCGGCGCGCTCCCCTACCAAAAGTTTTATGGCCGAGAGCAGGGCCGTCTTGCCGGCGCCCGTCTCGCCTGTCAGTACGGTCAGCCCAGACGCAGGTTCAATTGACGCTTCCTTGATAAGCGCCACATTTTTTACCGCAAGCTCATCAATCATGAATTGTTAGCCTTACCGTAAAACACACGAGACACCGAGCGGTAGAAACTTTGCGCGCTTCTATCAAGCAAGATGATGTCGCCAGGTCCACGTTTTACCGTAGCAGAAATACCCGTAGCCTCAGTTGCATGGGCTATATTTTGCCCATCGGCAAAGAAGTGACGGCACGCCGGCCTTTCGCGCGACATGGTAATTTCAACGATGTCCGACGATGAAGTCAAAAAGGCGCGCGCCATAATGGTGTGAGGAGCAACGGGCACGCATGACATGCCGGTAAACTCAGGAGTCACAATAGGACCTCCTGCGGCAAGCGCGTAGCCGGTAGAACCCGTAGCTGTGCTGACAATAAAGCCATCTCCGCGCAGGGTGTCAATGTAGTTGCCCGAAACCGACACGCTGAACTCAATCATATCGCCGGCGCCGCCGCGAGACACGGCAAAGTCGTTCAGCGCAAAGCTCTTCTCGGTATGAAGCGAGCCGTCAGGAGCCTCGTACACCGATTCAATTTCAAGGGTCGCGCGACGGGACGCGTGCAACTCACCTGCCAAAGCGTCGGCGATTGTCTCAAGCATCTCATCAGGTGTGGCCGATGTCAAAAACCCCAGATGACCATAGGAAATGCCCATAAGCGGAATTTCGGAATACCCTACGATACGAGCTGCGCGCAGAAGCGTTCCGTCGCCGCCCAGCGATATCACCAGCTCACAGCCGAAAAGGTCCACCTGCTTTTGAGGGAAAAGTTTTTTGTCGTGAGCCCAGACAACATCGCAGCCCTGCTCACCGAGCCATTCCTCAAGCATGTGAGCACCCTGCACGGCAACTTCACGCGAATAATTTGGGACAAGAAGAACTTTCACGGATAACCCCTCTCCGAACCCAGCGCCGGGATACGACGCCTCTGTCAAAGAGTATAGCGAATACCTTCTGCCTACACACGAACAACTGTATGCTTTTCCACGACCGCCTTCAGGTCCAGCACGGCCGGCTTGACGCCCTTTCTTCCAAACAACAGGTACTCCACGTTGCCTTTTGCTCCGTGAATAGGACTTTCACACGCCGCAATCGGGCCGAGACCCGCTTGCGAGAAGAGCTGTGCGACTCGCGTAAGCGCCGCAAGGCGCGTCTTTGCACTCGTTACAACGCCGCCGTCATCAACCTCGGTTTTGTCCGCTTCAAATTGAGGCTTTACCAGCGTAATGAAAGCTCCTGTTGGCTTGAGCGTCACAAGTGTCGCGGGCAGGATGTGCGCGACTGACGTAAATGAAACATCGCATACGGCCAAATCAAACGAAGCCTCATAGCCAAGGCCGGGAAGCGCCGTTACGTTGGTACGTTCCAGCAGTTTGACACGCACGTTATTTCTCAGCGACCAATCAAACTGAGCGTAGCCAACATCAACGGAAGTTACCTGCAAAGCACCTCGCTGCAGCAGGCAATCGGTAAAGCCGCCGGAAGAAGCTCCTATGTCAAGACAGGTCAGACCCTCCGGGCTGACATCAAAGGCATCCAGCGCACGCTCAAGTTTAAGTCCGCCGCGGCTCACATACGGAAGCGTATGCCTGACATGCAAAAAAAGACCTTCTTCCACAAGCTCTCCGGCAGAAGTCAGTCTTCTTTCGTGTGTGGAAACATCGCCTGCGAGAATGGCACGCAAGGCGGTTTCTGTATCGGGAAACAATCCCTGGCGTACCAGCTCCGCGTCAAGGCGCCTCTTAGATGGGCGCTTTACCACTAGAGCTCAGCGCTTTCTGTTGATGCAGCGCTTTCTTGGGAAGCGTCATCTGCCTGGGTGTCTACCTGGGTGTCACCGGGCTTCTTGCCACTGTCGGCAGGAGCCTCAGGAGTCTTTTTACTATCGATAAGACGCGCCTCTTCTTCAGGCGTAAACTCAGTCGTATCGACCATCTCTACCGCCTTGGAGCCAAGAGCGATAGCTTCGTCAAAGAGGTCAAGCGAGTGTTCAAGCGAAATATCTTTACCGCGCACCTGACTGACAATGTCATCCAGGCGGTCTGTAATCTGATCGAATGTCCGGTAGGCTGAAGTATCAGGCTTAGCCATGGCTACTCGTTCCTCTCCTGAAGCGGCGACTCTTCTTGAGCCATGGACTCTTCGCTGTTTGCCGCAAGACGAGCAAACTCATAGATATCCTTACCCTCCGCCATATCGGCTGCCACGCGGCCTAAAATGCCGTTGATAAAACGGGGGGACTCGTCTCCGCCGTACGCGCGCGCAAGCTCAACAACCTCGTTGATGGTCACCGCCACGTCAACGTCAGGAACTTCAAGCATCTCATAGAGAGAAAGACGCAATAGATTTCTGTCCACGGACGGCATGCGTGAGACGCTCCACTCACGCGAATAGGCACGCAAAATAGCGTCGAGGGCGTCCCGAATACCGTCAGTGCCGCAAGCAAGCTGCTTGGCATAAGCATCCAGGGGCCCTTCGGAAAGCACATACTCCCCCGCAAGAACCTCAGAAACCATGCGATCGGTCTGCTCGGCCTGAAACAGAATCTGAAGCGCCTGGCTTCGAGCCAGCGTCCTGCCAAAGAACTGAGTGCTCAAGCCTACTCCTTGGGGAACACGAGGCTGTCGATATACACGTCAACCGCGGAGATAGAAACGCCTATCTGCTCGTTGACGGCAGTCGCTACAACGCCGCGAACGTCGGCGGCGAGCTTGGTAAAGGGATAGCCGTAAAAGACCGCGAGATGAACGCCAATACGAAGCGTATCGTTTTCCACAACGGATTCAACGGCCTTACCAGGCGCCATGCTCTTATTGGTAAAGACATTGATGAGATTGGAGGCAATGGTATCGTTTCCGCCAACGGAAGCTACACCGGCAACGTTTCCAGCCGCATGTGACACAACCGCAGAAACAACGTCCTTTGATATACCGATTCCCGCAATGCGCAGTTCGTTATCGGCCATGTAAACCTCCTAAAAACTGAATGGATATCCCACGAACACCTACACGCGAGAGACAAACTTACCAACGCGCGTGTCAACCTTGATGCGCTCGCCCTGATTGAGATACATTGGAACCTGCAGGGTTGCGCCGGTCTCCACGGTCGCGGGTTTGCTGCCGCCCTGAACTGTGTCTCCCTTAAATCCAGGGTCGGTCTCGGTAATCTCAACCTCAATGAACATCGGCGGTTCAACGCCCAGAAGTTCCGTGTCAGCATAGAGCAGCTGGCAGTTGTCGTTCTCCTTGAACCAGACGTTCTTCTCGCCGATGAAGTCAGCGGGTACCGTAATCTGATCGTAGGTCTCGTTGTCCATAAAATAGAAGGATTCGCCGTCGTTGTAGAGGTACTGCATCTCCTTGGTGATAAGCTGCACGTTCTCAAATTTAGTGCCGGCGTTGCACGTTTGATCAATCACACGACCGCTCTTAAGATCACGAATCTTGTAGCGGACGAACGCACCGCCTTTGCCCGGTTTGACATGCTGAAATTCAACGATGGTATAGTACTTGTCGTTAATCTTGAGGCCCATGCCGTTTCTGAAATCTGCCGTACTGATGGTTGCCACGTCTGTCTTCTTCCTTCTTCTTGTTTGTCGCGAGAAGCGCTTGGGTCTTGACCCTTACCGCTTACGACTCTTATATGCATGCTGCATTTTAGCAGTTTTCATGCCCTTACGCTGACGGATCTGATGTTTTGCATCAAAACTGCTTTTGAACAGTGAGGATGCGAACCTGACTCACTTTTTTCTGGAGGCCTTTTCAGAAGCTTTTTTGGAAACTTTTTGAGAGATCTTTTTAAAGGCGTCGCACACGAGGCGAGGGGCCTGAGGGATCGCCGCAAGCCCGTGCTTAAACACATACCAGAAGTTCGGGGAGCGAACGAGTTTTTCTTCACCTACATATTCGCGGATAGCGCGAAGTGCGGCTTTGTTGTCGCGCACAGAAAATGAATAATTGCCGTTTTTCTTGGTAAAGATAGCAAAACGGGAAATAACCTTGCCGCCGCCCATAACTGAAGCGGCCACATGATCCACCTCATCCCATGGAATCTGAATATAATCTTCCGGGTTTTTCTCGTTATAAAACTCAAAGGCCTTGTTGCCGATAAGAACGTCACCGTATGTCGTCAAACCGTGAAACGATGTTGCCTTTATCGTCAGGTCAATGCTGCTGTTTTGCGACTGCGCCATAGCTTCCTTTCAACAATGGGTCGCACCCATTATAGAGTGCGACCCATATTCATGCGAGCTTTTTGTATCTGCAGCTCCTGTGAAGCTCTTCTTACATGAAGTTGAAGTAACGACCGATAACGCCAACGGCAAAGAGCGCTAGGATGATAACGATCGGAGAAACCTTCTTCTTCAATAGATAGCAGCAAAGCAATGTCAAACCAACTGCAGCGAGACCAGGAATCAGTGAATCAAGGTTCTGCTGAAGCGTTGTGACCTTCATTTGTTCAAGACCAGTCGGCCCAAGCTGGGAATACAGAGAAAGTGCCTCATGGATGCCGTCAACTCCCGAAGGAAGGCTGGTCCAGTCGATATAGGCGCCCGCCTGTTGAGGAACGGTAGATACCACTGGGGTAAACGAAATGGACACCCAGCGCTCAACCAGAGAGCCGATGATAAACATACCCAAGATGGACGCACCTTCGGTAACTTTACCCAGCATGCCGCCGGAAAGGTCTGAAGAAATGGAAGCGCCGGCCTTATAGCCAAACTCCTGGGTGTACCACAGGAAGGCAAGGCGGATAAGGTTCCACGCCACAAAGAAGAGGATGGGGCCAAGAATCGAGCCGCCAAGCGCCAAAGACGCACCGAGAGCGCCAAGGATTGGACGGACCGTGAACCAAAAGACTGGGTCTCCAACACCGGCCAAAGGACCCATCATACCTACTTTAACGCCCTGGATCGCAACATCGTCGATGGGCTCGCCGTTAGCGCGGCCCTCTTCCAGAGCAAGGGTAACGCCGATGACCGGCGCGGAAACGTAGGGGTGAGTGTTATAGAACTCAAGATGACGCTTGAGAGCTGCAATCTGATCTTCCTTTTTTGGGTAGAGCTTCTTGATTGCAGGAATCATCGAGAATGCCCAGCCGCCGTTCTGCATACGCTCGTAGTTCCAAGAACCCTGAAGGTACTGATGACGAAAAGCGACGGACATGCGGTCTTTCTGAGAAAGCTCAATCTTTTTCTCCATTGTTATCACACTCCTTCAGGATTAGTAGTTGTCGATAATGTCGCCGAGGGGATCTCCCGATCCGCCGCCAAGGCCGCCGCCCTGTTTAGCGAGGTCCTTAAGACCCAGATAAATAATGGCAAGGCAGACGCCAATAACACCCAGCGCGATAAGGGTAAGCTGGTTGATAGCCGCGAAGACAAAGCCGAGCGCGAAGAAGGGCCAGACCTCGCGGGTTGCCATCATGTTGATAACCATGGCATAACCAACAGCGGCAACCATGCCGCCGCCGACAGCCATACCGCCTGTAAGCCATGCTGGCATGGCGTTCAAAGCGTCAGTCACAAGGACGGGATCGACAAAGCAGAGAGCTGCTGCGGGAATGGCAATGCGAGCGCCCTGCATGCAGATAGCTACGATGTGCCATCTCTCAATGGCACCAAAGTCGCCCTTCTCAGCAGCCACGTCCATGGCATGCACAATACCGGTTGCGATGGTACGCGCAATCATCGTTAGGAAAAGACCGGCGACAGACAGTGGAATTGCCAGTGCGATAGACGTATTGATTGCGGCAACGGTATCGGTGTCACCTCCGTTAAGAGCAAGCACCATGATGATGGCGGAAGCCACGGACGCGAGCGCGGCGTCAGGAGCAACCGCGGCGCCGATATTTGCCCAACCGAGAGCAATCATCTGAAGCGAACCGCCCAGAATAATGCCTTCAGCGGGATGACCAGTCACAAGACCGATAAGTGTACAGGCAATCAAGGGCTGGTGGAATTCCCACTCATCGAGGATGCCCTCCATGCCGGCAAGAAAAGCGACAATAACAACGAGCAGTATCGTAATAGGCGTCATTTCTACCTCCTTCTAGTTATTTTCGAGCAGCAAGCTCGGACTTGGCCTTTTTAATCATGGCGTCAAAGTTCTCCGCGCCGTCAGCCGGAACTTTCCGGACGTCAAACTTCACGCCGTGGTTCTTAATGGCCTCGAGAGTCTCAACGTCCTTCTCGTCCATTGCGACGGCATTGGTAACAACAACCTTGCCGACAGAGTGGGCCATAGAACCGAGGTTGGCTTCCTTGATGTCAACGCCACCCTCAAGGGCGCGAAGCATATCCTGGGGAGTTTCAAAGAGAAGCATGGCTCTGGTGTTGCCGAAGCGTGGGTCATGAGCAATCTCAATGATTTTGTTGACCGGCACCACATGAACATGAACTCCCGGAGGTGCCGCCTGCACAATCATAGTCTTGCGAAGCTCATCTTTTGCAACGCCATCGGAGCACACGATAATGCGATCCGGCTTGGTCATCTTGGTCCATGTAGTTGCTACTTGGCCGTGAAGCAGGCGGGTATCAATACGCGCGAGGGCAATCTTGAGCTTACCATCGCCAATAACCGTACCCTCAGGAATGGCTCCTTGAGACGCTGCTGCAGCGGGAGCTTGCGCTGACACCACTTCTTTTGGCTCAAGGTCTTCCGGCTTGATTTTCACACCGGAGCGAGCCTCAGGCAAGATCTCTTTTGCGACTGCTACCGCCGTATCAGAGCCCATGCGCGAGCCATATGCGGCGACCAACATCGGAAGGTTAAGGCCGGTAACAGCGACCCAATCCTCTTTTCCCTGCTCCTCAAGGATTCGGGAGACCTGATTAAAGGGGGTGCCTCCCCACAGATCTACGAGGAAGAGCACGTGCTCCTGATCCTCGAGCATGGCAATTGTGTCGAGAAGCTTTTGGTGCAGGTCATCAGGACCCATGTCGGGCGTAAGTGCTACTGCAGCAACGCCTTCCTGCGGTCCGAAGATCATGCCACCGGAATCTTTTATGCCCTCGGCAAACTTACCATGGCTGGCTAGAACGATACTAACCACTTTTACCTCCTTCTGTGCCTAGTAGTGCAACAATATAGCGCTAGCAGTCAATCGACATAAGATCATGCGTAGACTGCGTAAAGACATCGTAGCCGTCCTCGGTAACCACGCCAAAGTCTTCAAGGCGGATACCAAACTTACCCGGCAGATAAATACCCGGCTCATCGGTAACGACAGAACCAGCGGGAAGCACTTTGTCGTAGCGGGCGTTGCAGAACGGACGCTCGTGAATCTCAACACCAACGCCGTGACCAAGGCCGTGGCCGAAGTACTCGCCATATCCGGCGTCAGAGATAACCTTCACGGCGAGGTTATGGATGTCGGCGCCTATAACGCCGGCGTGAATCGCCTTCGCGCAGGTCTCATTTGCGAGACGAACCACGTCAAAGACATGCTGCTGCTCTTCAGAAGGTTGACCGAGTACAACGGTACGCGTCATGTCTGAATGGTAATCCAGATATCCCGCGCCGTAGTCCATGACAATCATATCGCCCTTCTGCACTACGCGCTCACCGGGCTGCGCGTGCGGATTGGCGCCGTTAGGACCGGAAGCCACAATGGAGTCAAAGGAAAGCGCGTCCGCGCCATGAGAAAGCATGTAGTTCTCAAGCTCAGCGCGAATCTGCTGCTCAGTAAGGCCCGGCTTGATGTACTCAAGCATATGCAAAAACGCCTTGTCCGTAATGGACTGAGCGTGACGCATAAGCTCAATCTCAGCGGGGTCTTTTACAATTCGAAGATCGGCAATGGCGCCATGCATGCGAGGCATCAAAGCGGCAATGCTCTGATCGGCAAGTTCTCGCTGAAGGTCATCAAAAAATGCCAGCTCAACGGTATCCTCAACAGCTACTACGCGAGCACGGGAAGTTGCCACATGCTTTGCCGCCCACGCCGCGTGGCCGACAGTATCCATATCAATCTGCCAAGGAGTATCGTCACCGAGACGATCTTTGAACGTACCAAAGTAGCGGGAATCCGTATGCAGATACAGTGCATCTGCCGTAATGAACGCCGTATGGGCGTCCTCGAAATCAAACGTGCGCTCGGAATCCGTCAACCAGCGAAGATCCGGATTGTGACGAAGAATGACCGCGTCGTAGCCTTTCTCGGTCATAACCTCGCGAAAACGAGCAACCCGCTTTGCGCTAACTTGTACATCTGCCATATGAAATCCCTTCTCGAGAATGATTATAACCGCCTTAACACCGCATGCAAACACCGGACGACAAGAGACGCGAGTACAAGCCTATGGCCTATGAGCCTCACACCACGCGCAAGCATGCTCAAAAAGAAGTGTTTCGTCAATCGATGATAGTCTTACACGACTTATGTCCAACGGCAACACAATCATGAAACGATTTGTCGAGCGGAAACATTCCGCTTTGAGTGCCGCAATCATGTGCTCCGCGCTGCTGTCGCAGGTCACTGATCCGATTCCCAGTTTTTCCAAAAGCTCATCTTGAGCGAGCATATCATCAATGTCCAAATCTCCCTTGGCTACCGAAATTCTCGCGGCAAAACGAAGGCCGTCGGCGAGAAGCGCCGAGCGTGGTTGATTGAGCACAAGCTGTTCCATGGCGTACATGAAATCAAGGCCGTAGTTCACCGACTGCCTGATTGCAATCGCTGTTGATGACGTCAAACGTCCTCGAACCTTAATCGTACTGGCGATTTGCTCCGCAAGGGCGTCAGCATTGCCCTCACGCAAATCTTCCGCCGTATCCCACACATGACTGAACTCGGTAACGTTTTCCGCCATTGCTGTTGTGACCATAAGCGCGCGGGCAAACTGGGCATGTTCGTCATCCTGATCCACAGGCATAACGTCCAAGTCCACAAAGCAAAAACGGGCTACGCCCGGACAGGTCACCGTACGAGGCTGAACAGGTGAAACCGTAAGGGCTCTAGGCTGCACCGATGAGAGCACGGCAGCTTCAAGATCAAGCGGTACAAGGCTGAGCGAAACTCCCCCACACCATGACTGCGCGACGAAGGCCGCCACCGACATAACACCTGAATCGCCGACTGCAAGCAACAGATCATCACCGGTAAGCTGCGCTTCAGCCAGTGCTGAAAAAAGCGCCGAGGCAACATTGAGCGTCGCCGCCTCATCTCCGTCAGGCAACTCACACTTCTCTACCGTAAATCCGACCGTCGTAAGATCTCGTTTCAGAAGCTCTACGATATCTTCGGCTGCGGAAGCAGAATGCGCTATTACGCACTTCTGCGGATGGCCCACGGCAGTGCGCATCTCTGCGCCAAAGGCGCTCAGCGCACCCGAGCCAACGCGCAGCGCTAAAGAGCCCTGCGGGAGCGACACCCATTGCCTGATTTGAGTCGGCTCAACTTCTTGACTCATAACAAGCCCCTTTCCCACAGCAGCTTACCCGAGTCAAGGGCGACCTGCTGAAACGTTTTCTCTCGAATATCAATAGTAATATCGGCGGCATGCTCGTAAAGCGGCTTTCTATGTTCAAACAGCCGCCGAGCGTGGTCAGCCGTGTCCAAGTCAGGCCGTCTATCAAGGCGCTGAATCTGCCGCAGCGAGTCAGTGAGGTCGCCGTCAAGATACACGATGGTTCCCATCTCATGCATAAGCTCCACGTTCTGCGCGCGCTCAACAATACCGCCTCCGCAGCTTACCAGAAGCGACTTTTTTGAGCGCAGATTACGCAGCACCTGTGTTTCCACGTCACGAAAATATTCCTCACCGGCAAGCGCAAACATCTCTCCAAGTTCTTTTCCGGCAATTCTTTCAGCCAGCCGGTCAGTATCAACATAGCGGCGGTGAAAGAGTTCACCCAAGTTGCGCGCAAGCGTCGACTTGCCTGCTCCAAGAAATCCTACGAAGAAAATATGGTCACAGTTGTCATGGACAATATATCGTGTGTCATCAAACTCCAAAATTCCTCCAGCCAATCATAAAAAGTGTATCATCCGGAGGGAATTTCCTTACTGCCGTGTAGAAGGTTTCTCAGAAAGCGCATGAGCTCCTTCAAATTGTACATTTCTGAGCAAGATCTTCTCGATATGACGCAGAAGTTTGGTGTACCAAAGATCTACCTGAGACTGGGGACGCACAAGGATAGTCTTGACTCCGGCAAGGTTACCGGAAGCGATATCGGTAAAAAGCTGATCTCCGATGAATACCGTCTCGTTTTTCTCGGCACCAAAACGCTTCATGGCCGCACGGACCGCCGTTGGAGACGGTTTCATAGCACAGCCGACGCCCTCAATTCCAAGCTCGGAGGCGCTTTTTTGCACCTGATCAAGATGGATGTTATTCGAAACAAGACACAGCGTCAGTCCCGCCTCCTTTGCACGGGCAAACCACGCGGCTACTTGCGGAGGCACTATATGAGAGTCGCGCGGCACGCATGTATTGTCCCGGTCAAGCAGGACAAGCCTGACGCCCTCTGCAAGAAGACCGTCTATTGATATGCCATCAACGGTAGAAACGTATTGTGAAGCGGAAAGAATACTCATAAGCTATTGTGAACTTTCCTTATCCTTTGAGTTATTGATAGCTTCAAGGTGCTCATCGTATGTTTTTGAGAATACGTGCTCATTTTTGGTAATCCAGAAATACAGATAGTCCGTATTATTTGGCCTAAGAGCAGCCTTCAGCGCATTGAGGCCTGGCGAGCAAATCGGCGTTGGCGTCAGCTCATCGTGAGCGTATGTGTTGTACTTGTCGTCAGTAAGCGTCTGAAGCTCATCGGCGGTAGGTTCTCTGCCAAGCGAATACGCGAGCGTCGCGTCGCTTTGAAGCGGCATGCCCTGTGACAGGCGATTGTAGATGACGGAGGCAACGTTGCCGCGATCCTCCTGGTTAGACGCTTCTTTTTCAACAATGGAGGCGACCGTCAGTATTTGCTCATCGGTAAGGTCAAGGTTGTAGCGAGCCTTCAAATCTATGCGCGCCGCGTCAAAGTTTAAATCAGACGTCTCTTCCTTATACTGGTCAAGCATAGCGCGAATGATCGTATCGGCGCTGGGAGTGCTTTCAAACGTATAGGTCTTGGGGAACAGGTAGCCTTCCAGGGAATCGTTAGCTGAAACGGCATCTTTGAGGAAAGGATACTCTTCAACGTAGTTAGAGGCCTTCGCCTGAGCGAGAAAATCGTCTTTTGAGATGCCATAGTACTTCTCGACAGCTTCCGCGGTTTGTGAAACCGTATAACCTTCGGGGATAACAAGTCCGTCCCCGTTGGTATTAGGTCCTTCCGCAAGCAAGCGGATAATGTCAGCGTAGCTCATACCTGTTGTGATGAGATAGGTACCGCTCTTGATTTTCTGATCTGACTGCTGTTTTTTGAGTTGTGCCAAAAACTCGGCCTTATTTGCGATGACTTTATTTGTATATAGGATATCTGCGACAGTTGACGCGTTGGCGCCTTCGGGAATTACAACGGTAACTTCCTCACCACTCGTAATTTCCTGCGTTGGATTGACGGTATCGGTAATTTTAGGAACTACAACAAAAACAAAGATGGCGGCGGCGAACCCTATAAGCGCAAGCGCTATGAGCGTTGCAAAAAGTCGAGAACGACGATGCGCTTTCTTATTACGGTGCGCGACATTACCTCGAACAGCCCTGCGGGTAGCCGCGGCAGTACGTTTGGAAATGCGATTTGTCTCAAGTGACGCCGGCAATGCTGCCGCATGCTTGCCCAAGCTTGGTTCAGGAGACTCTTCCCTGCCTGAGAGGACTTCCTCAGATGAAGCATCCTCCGTAAAGCGCGCCGCGCCTGTGCTAGATGTATCGTTATCGGGCGAAATCGACATTCAGTCTCCCTTACTCATGCCGCGCATCAAGCCATGCTTGCAAAAACAATGACGCGGCCACCATATCCACTTTGCCTTTCATAGACTTCTCGCTGAGTCCTTGTGCTTTCAGGATGCGCTTAGCCTCTGCTGACGAAAGCCTTTCGTCGGTTAATTCTAATGGAAGACCTGACTGCGCCGCAATTTTTTTTGCTTGCTCAATGACTTTTTGCGCCTGAGGACCCTCTTCGCCGGCAAGCGTCATTGGTTTACCGCACACAAGCAACTCGGGTTCCCAATCTTCAAGCAGCAGTCTGAACGGGCGGGCATGAGAAAGAACCTCCTGCGCAGGAAGCACGCACAGAGGCGAGGCGACACGACCATCGGGATCGCTTATTGCAATCCCGATTCGCACGTCACCAATATCAAGCGCCAAGACGCGCACTTATGCGCCAAGCTTGCTTTTTGCTGCCGTAAGAGCGGCATCAATGCCGGAAGCATCCGTACCACCCGCTTGCGCCATGGAAGGCTTTCCTCCGCCACGTCCGCCAACAAGACCCGCGATGTCTTTGATAATGTCGCCAGCAGAAAAACCGGCAGCCACAGCAGTATCAGTCGCGGCCGCGAGAAGAGCCACCTTGCCGTTAGCCGCGCCAGAAGACGCCAAAACACAAGCAATAGGACGGCCGTCCGACGCGTCGCGTATGCCATCCCAAGCGCTTCTCAACTCGTTGCCTGAAAGACCTTCAAGCTTTGCAAAAACACAGTGGTATCCATCGAACTCAACAGCATGTTTGACAGCATCGGCAACTTGATTTGAGCTTGCGCCCACAGTAACCGCCTCCGCTTTGCGGGCGGCCTCACGCAGGTCGCGCTGAAGCTGCATAATGCGATCAACGAGAGCGTCGGGACGAACCTTGAGCACATGCAAGGCCTCATCAAGCTGCATGAGCCGCCCATCAACGTACGCTATGGCTCCCATGGAAGTGACCGCCTCAATGCGGCGGACGTTGGAGCCGACTGAGGATTCGGACACGATCTTAAACAAGCCAATCTCAGACGTATTGCGCACATGGGTGCCGCCGCAGAGTTCGCGGGAAAAAGGATGTTCTTCTTCCCCGACAGAAACCACGCGAACCACGTCGCCGTACTTCTCGCCAAAGAGCGCGACGGCGCCTGCCGCCTTAGCGTCCTCGATGTTCATGATTCTGGTGACGATGGGCTTTGCCGCGAAAATCTCAGCGTTAATCATGCCTTCAACCTGAGCAAGCTCATCGGCTGTCATGGCTTCAAAATGTGTAAAGTCAAAACGCAGACGGTCCGGAGCAACTAAAGAGCCTGCCTGGTTCACATGATCGCCGAGAACTTCCTTAAGAGCGGCGTCCAAAAGGTGCGTCGCGGTATGGTTACGGCGGATAAGCTCGCGGCGACCGGCGTCAACAGACGCGCAAAGCGCATCGCCAATATTCAGACTGCCCTCTTCTACATATCCGACATGAGACACGATAGCACCGTCACGCTGCTTGGTGTCGTCAATCTGAACAAAAAGGCCATCCATGGACAGGCTGCCGGTGTCTCCCACCTGGCCACCCATTTCCGCGTAGAAGGGCGTGCGGTCGAGCACGATTTCCACCTTATCGCCGGCAGAAGCCGAATCGACCTCCTGGCCATCTTGTACGAGAGCTTTGACTACACAGCCTTCCAGCTCATTGTGGTCATACCCGTCAAAAACGGTCGCATCGAGCCGGTCGGAAAGCGCCACCCATACGGACTGCGCCTTGCCCCAGGCGTCACGGTTTGCGCTCGCGCGCGCTCGCTCACGCTGCCGGGTCATAGCCGCGTCAAACTCACTGTCGTTTACGCTATGACCGGCAATCGCTGCAATCTCACGGGTAAGGTCAATAGGAAAGCCATAGGTATCATGGAGGAGGAAAGCGACTTCACCGGAAAGGCGCTCACCGGCGGAAAGTTTGGCGAGCTCGTCTTCAAGTTTGGCCTCCCCCGCGTCAAGCGTTGCACCGAAGCGCTCCTCTTCCGCTGTCAAAATGCCGTCAATCAGCGCGCTTTTCTCAATAAGTTCTGGATAAGCAGCGCCCAAAAGATGCGCGACTTCATACGCATACTCCGCCATAAACGTGCCGTGGATACCCATAAGACGACCATGGTAGACAGCGCGGCGAAGCAGGCGGCGCAAAATGTAGCTGCGTCCTTCGTTGCCGGGAAGAATACCATCGCCAATCATAAAGGAAACGGCGCGGCTGTGGTCGGCCAAGATGCGCAGGCTTCTGTCTACTTCTTCATCGCCCGCCTGATAACGCTTGCCAGAGAGCTTCTCGCCCAGCCTGATGAGGGAAATCATGATATCGCCCTCGTAATTAGAGCCCTGGTGCTGCATGATAGCGGCGATGCGCTCAAGACCCATGCCGGTATCAATATTGCGATGAGGAAGCTCTGGCATGGAGCCGTCTTCTTGACGATCGTATTGCGTAAAGACAAGATTCCAGAACTCAAGATAGCGGTCCCCATCATCGCCGGGCTTCTCGCCCTCAAATTCCGGACCCTGGTCAAAGTAAATCTCAGAGCACGGCCCGCAAGGACCAGTGGGGCCCGCCGCCCAGAAATTATCTTCCTCGCCTAAACGAGAAATGTGATCTGGAGCAACGCCAAGAGATTCCCAGATTTCCGCGGCTTCATCGTCTTCGGTAAAGACGGTAAAGTACAGCCGGTCAAGAGGAAGCCCCAGATGTTTGGGGTCCGAAATAAACTCCATGGCCCATGTGCACGCGTCGCGCTTCGTGTAGCCGCCAAAGGAAAAATTGCCCAGCATTTCAAAGAAGGACAGGTGACGGTTGTCGCCAATGTTCTCAATATCATTAGTACGCAGGCATTTCTGACATGAAGTGGCGCCTATTTCCTTCATGGTCTTTATGCCCTGATAGTATTCTTTGAACTGGTTCATACCCGCGTTGGCGAGAAGCAGCGACGGGTCGGAAGGAACAAGCGATGATGAGGGGTACTTTTTGCATCCCTTTGATTCAAAAAAGTCGAGAAAATCTTCTCGAATCTCAGCTGTGGTCATGGTCTTGTAATCAGACATGCGTACCTCTCTAAATCTATTGCTCTTCAGAACGGCGGCGTTTCGTATCCGCCGGGGATGGATTAGTTTCAGCCTTTGAGTCTACCTTACTCGATGCCTGTCTGCCGTCCGCATTCGCGGGTTTTGGAAACTTTGCAAGAACCTTTGCAATGTCTTCGGCAATGCCAACAGTACCTTCAGGCCTTTCGTCAGCTTCTGCATCAATCGCTTCACCTCGGTCAACAAGGCGTGTGGACTCAAAGAACGAATCGTCGTCGAGGGCATCAAACGCCGGATGAATATTGCCGTTCGTATCATGAAAAGGCGTACTGTTGAAAAGCGCACCGTTGTAAGAAACAATCTGTCTGCCAGTATGTTCTTCAAAATAGTAGACAAACACACCGCGAAGCGCCGCAGTGAGAGGAATCGCCAAAATAGTGCCGACCACGCCACCAAGCGCGCCTCCTATCGTAATACCCACCAGCGAAAGACCTGGGTGGACTTTGACGCTTGATGCCAGCACCAAAGGAGACAACACATTATCGGTAACGTTTTGAGCCACAATGAGAATCACGAGCGTCCAAAGCGCCAGCATCGGGCTTTGCAGCACCGAAAGAATCAAAGCGATGCCCGCTGAAAAGGCAGGGCCGACAACCGGAATGATATGAAAAATACCGACGATGGCGCCAATAAGGCCTGCGTACGGATTTCCAATCAAAAGACAACCCACATAGGCAAAGATTCCATTGGCAACCGAAGTAATAATGGTACTGCGCATATAGCCGCCAACGGAACGGCTCAAAATAGCAAGCAGAAGCCTGAGTTCGTCGTCTCTGTCGGGACCGGCAATAGTCGCCAACTCACGGACGATGACGGGATAGTCCTTTACAAGCCAATAGGCCAGCACAAGACCGAGAAAAAAGCTCATGAAGTGTTCGCCCAGCGTTGAAATGTTGCTCAGAGCATTAGCGGAGAGCCAGCGAAACGCTTCGCTTGCAAACGATACGCCGAGGCTGGAAGCTTGTGACACAACGGAATTAACCGCATCGCGGACGGTGGGGTTTCCTATCGCGTCATAGGTAGTCCACACCTCACTAATCATTGACTGCAGCTGACTGGCATAAAGAGGCGCGTTTTTAAGCAATATCAGCAGCTCATCAATGAGCGGCTGCGCAATGAGAGCCACAAATCCCAAAAAGATGAGAATAACCAAAATGAGGGCGAGAAAGGCAGCTAATGCGCGCGGCACTCCCCACCCTTCAAACCTGTTGGTCAAAGGGCTACATATAAACGCGACAATGCCACCGATAGCTAAAAGTTCTACGGCCTGACCGATTCTGCCTAACGCCATGACGGAAACGACAAAAACTCCCGCCATGCCAAGCAGCGACCATGCGATAATTCCGCGGCGGCGCCACTGGTTCTCATTCAGAAAGGGATTGCTTGCAAACTTCTCGTCTTTATCCTGCACACGTATCTCCTTCAACCCTAGCGGGTTGCGCTTTCAGGATCAATCTTTTCTTGGATTCGCTTGAGCGTGCGTCTGAGCAAGCGAGATACCTGCACTTGGGAAATGCCCAGTTTTTCGGCAATCTCCACCTGTGTAAGCCCTTCCACAAACCGCATGCGGATAATTTCCTGCTCACGCGGGGAAAAATCAGCGATGGCCTCTTCAAGTACGATGCGGTCATCAGATCCCGCAAGATCCTCGTCTTCAGTGATGTACTGATCAATGATGGACGGAGCTTCATCGCCGTCTGCCGACGAGCCTCCCCCTTCAAGCGGAACCGAGCTGTAAGCCCCCGATGACTCCATCGCTTCGAGAACCTCTTCAACGCTCACCCCCAGCTTTTTGGCAATCTCGTCAACGGAGGGGCTGCGCTGAAGTTCTGTCGTCAACTCATCGGTGACTTGATTCACTTTTGCGGAAAGCTCCTGCAAACGCCGGGGAACCCGTACCGACCAGCCTTTGTCGCGGAAGTGGCGCTTAATCTCTCCCATGATAGTGGGTGTAGCGTAGGTGGTAAATTCAAGGCCGCGCGAGGGATCAAAGCGGTCTATCGCTTTAATGAGGCCGATAGTTCCCACCTGAATCAAATCGTCAAGCGGTTCTCCGCGGTTCTTAAACTTAGAGGCCAAAAAGCGTACAAGATTCAAATGGCTTACAATCAGCTGATCGCGAACCTCAGGATCATGCGTTTCTTGATACTCTGCAAAAAGTTTGCGTGTACGTTCTTTGTCCCATGCCGGAGTTCCGCGAGATGCTCTACGTGCCGCCCTTCGTGCAGCTTTTTGTTTGGCAGCATCGTTATTTGGCATATGCGCCGCCTGTCACCTTAAGCAGGTGGAGCGTGTATCCGTTGTCATTAAGGGAAAAATCATCGCAGATAGCAGAAAGGAGCAGTTCCACCAGTTCAAGCGGCTGGCTCTCAGTACAGTCGCCGCTGTCGCTTGGGTCGTCCTCGCCAAGGGCAAAATCCATTTCCATAGAGCTGTCCGTAAGCGTAAAGACTATCGCGACATCTTCCGACTGCGTACTGCAGGCATATACAAAGCCTTCTTCCGCGGCCATGCGAACATCTTCCAGCTCATCAACGTTCATTCCCGCGAGAACGGCAAGGTTGGCTGCGGTCATGCGAACAGCACGCGCAAAGCTTCCGTCTGCAGGAACGGTAAGGGTGACTACTTTTTGATCCATTACAGTCCCTGCTCCTTTGACGCCTCAGCATCGTTTGCCGCGCCTGCTACAAAAGCCGACTTGGTTCCTTTGGCTTCATCGCCATAGTCAACGTATGCGGGACCTTCAGGTTTCGCTTTTGCGGACGACCGCTCCGTCGAGAGCAGAGGCAACTCTTCCAGAGTCTCGTCAGCCTTTTGCTGGTCCCCTTTCGAAGCTCCTTGAAGCCGGGCTTGAGCCGCGGCGGCAAGCTTTGAAGGACTCACCACAGAACCAATGCCGCCGCCAATCTTGGAAACGGACTCAACGACACCTGTCACGGCGTCTGACGCCGCTTTGCTTACCGTTGCCGTGACCGCGGAGGCGGCTCCTGATACCGTTGCAACGTCACCGAGCACCACGTTGAGACTCTCAAGGGAACTGTTCGCGGCGTCCACGGTAGTATCCACTTTTTCCATCAGCGCGGGAAGCTGCTTGACCGTTGGATCAAGTTCATCCATCATGCCATCAAGTTTGGCGATGATTGGCTGCACTTGCTCGATGGTTTGATTTGCGGAAACCGTTACCTCTTCAATCGACTTTCGTGTTGAACGAAGCGTCAGAGCGATTTCAATGACAGCCCATACGCCGGCAATCACTAAGACTATAAGAACGATATCCATGTAGCTCATTGAGCACCTCTCCCTCGCCGTTACGACAGCACCGCAGGGTTGACAATCATTAACGTTCTCATTTTACCCATCCGCACTTACTTTGACCCTCCGGGCTCAGACTTTTTGTTCGTTTGTGAAGATGACTCCTCACCTCGGCCACGCGCAATCGCGTCAAGGCGCCACGCTTCCCAGCCCCGCGGAGAGGGCGAGAAGAACGCGCTGCTGTCAAGTCCCTCAGGCAGATAGCGCTGCGCAACCCATCCTTCCGGATAGTTATGCGGATACAGATAGGCTCCATACTCATCTGAACCAGGACGATGACGATCGCGTAAGTAACTTGGCACTTCTCGCCTGGGACCGTGACGAACTTCCGCTAACGCCGCGTCAATGCCCGCCTCCGCCGCATTGGATTTTGGAGCAAGCGCCATATACAGTACGGCCTGAGCAAGATTGATGCGGCATTCGGGATAACCGATAACCTCTGCGGACTTGAAAGCGGCTTCCGCAATGAGTAACGCCTGCGGATCCGCGTTGCCAATGTCTTCTGAAGCCAAAATCATGATTCTTCGCGCAATGAACTTGGGATCTTCTCCCGCGTCAATCATGCGCGCGAGCCAGTAGAGCGCTGCATCAGGGTCAGATCCTCGCATGGATTTAATGAAGGCGGAAATGATGTCATAGTGCATGTCTCCCGCCTTGTCGTAAGAAAGTCCACGGCGGGGATTTGCTTCATGGACATGCTGCGCTGTTATTATCACAGGCTTTTTGGAGTCGGCATCTTCCGTACCAACAGGTAGCGCCATCTGACTTGCCAGCTCAAGCGAGGTAAGCGCTGCGCGGCCATCCCCGCCCGCAAGCATTACGATCTCTTGAAGCGCTTCGGGACTGAGTTCATACTCCCCTGCAAGGCCATCGGGGCTGACAAGCGCACGTTCGACAAGCTCAACAATGGCATCATCGTCAAGTGGCTGTAGCTCCACTACACGCGAACGCGAGATGAGAGCGCTATTGACTTCAAAATACGGGTTTTCTGTAGTCGCGCCGATAAGCACGACCGTGCGGTCCTCCACCGCATGAAGCAAAGCGTCCTGCTGTGAGCGATTAAAGCGATGTATCTCGTCGATAAAGAGGATGGTACGGCGACCGGCCGTCAAAAGACGAGACTCCGCCGCTTCTATCTCATGCCTCAGGTCCTTGACCGTCCCGGTGATTGCTGATACTTCCACAAACTCGGCATGCGTCGTATTGGCAATGATGCGAGCAAGCGTAGTCTTACCCGTACCGGCAGGTCCATAGAGTAATACCGACGAGAGCGTGTCATGCTCGATAGCACGGCGCAGCCATGAGCCTTCGCCTACCGCCTGCTCCTGACCCACATAGCCTGCAAGTGAAGTAGGTCTCATACGGGCGGCAAGCGGCGCGTTTGAGCGCTTGACAGCACGGTTTATGCCTGAAAATAACGTATCCATACTGCACATTGTAACCGACTGATCCTACGGAAAGCGCGAGCGTCTTAAGCGTGAACGCCGTTACCAAAGTATGTGCGCTTGGGAAAAAGCACACGCGCTTCAGGGAAAAGGGCTTCACAGGTTGCTATGAAGTAATCGTCTGTCATAGCGGAAATGAAATCCACTACCACGCGGTCGGGATCATCTTCCCACACATAGACTGCGCCGTAGTAAGCCAGATAACGCTGAAGCGGCTCAATATGGTGCTTGAAGATAGCGCACGACTCATCCCCTGAAGCAAGAGCGGAAAGCTCATAGTTATACAGTCTGGCGAAGAGATTTTTGATGTCGTCCGAAAAGTCTCCGTTTGCCTCGGAGGCTCCATAAATCTTCTGGTAATTCTCGCGCTTGGCGCGGCGCAGCTCTTTGAATGCTTCCTCACTCATTGAAATGCGATCTCTGCCAAAGCTATGCTCAATGATATCCGCCGCAAAAGCGGAAAGCGCCCAGGTATTATATGCACCACCAAGGCCGTCATCGAAGGACTCAGGCGACACGGCAGCAACGCGAATGGCGTCTTGGCGGTCTTTTCCCACATAGGCGATGATATCCGAAACGCGGACAACACAGCCTTCAAGCGTCATGGGGCGAAGACGATCGATGACCTGCACTCCTCGCTGCCAGCAGTCTTCAACCACACGGTCAAACTCATCAAACGAAGAAAGATCGCTCATGTTGAGGACCTGCTGCTCAAACTCACCGTTGTGGCAAATGACGCCGTCAAGAGTTTGTAGCGAAAGGTTGCGACTATACAGCTCATCGAGAACGCGCACGCTCTGTACGTTGTGAAAGAACCAGCGACCGGTACGAGCGCGATAGAGATCATTTAAAAAGTACTCGCCGGCATGGCCGAAAGGAGTGTGGCCAACGTCATGTCCAAGCGCGATGGCCTCGATAAGGCCAACATTAAGACCGAGCGCGCGCCCGATATCGCATGCGATACGGCCTACCAGCTGCTCATGAAGGCCACGTCTGGTAAGGTCATCATTCGCACGGAATGAGAATACCTGCGTCTTTCCATTGAGCCTGTTATACGCCGGAGTATGCATGATCTTCTCGATATCCCGCACAAAAGCCGGCCGTATGACGCTTGCACCATCAGTGTCCGGATCTCGGCGGATAATTTCAGCGTCCCTGCAGGCGTATGCGCTGAGGCGCCCGGACGCTACTTGAGCGGCAATTTCATCTTCAAGTTCTTTCGAAAGAGCTCCCGTTAGAGTAGGAGCGAGGGTATTAATCAACGTCATATCAACCTCCGCTGTTGTTTTTCAAAGCTATTGTAGCCGCAGGCCCGGACACAAATTAAAGTCGCAGCTAGATAGGGGTAGCTCGATAAGGGCAAAGAGGCAACTACACGGATTTCTTGAAGTTTTCCGCAAGACACGCCGCGATGTGAGCAGCTCCACGCACATTGGGATGGTCATCATCGGCAAAAAGCTTTGGGTCCGCCTTAAGAAGATTGGTCCCCTCGATCACGTCAATGCGCTCGGAGGCCGCCGCTTCCGCGATAAACCCAGGCACGTCCTCAAAGCAGGAGAGCGGATGCGTTTGATACGTTACTTCAAAATGAGGCGTTGGGGTCAGCGCGACTATACGAGCATCTCCATACGCGTGGCGAATCTCATGAAGCGTCCGCGAAATTTCGCGTTTAACCCGATCCCTGTCGGTCTTCTCGAAACGATAATTTCCACCGAGAGCCACTATGACAAGCTGTACAGGTTCAGGCGTCGTTGGCGCTTCCACTGTCTCAGGTTGAAAGACTTGCCCGCCAACGCTTTGATTTATAAGGCCGAGCTTACATTTTTTGGCAAGCTGCGCAGGCCACGTTTTTGCCGGACTCCCCGTCACAAAGCCCTGCGCAATGGAATCTCCTATCACTACCAGCTGCCCTTGCGGCTGCGCGGGCGAGAAGAACGACCCATTCCCATAGAGCATGCGCACCGCCGCGCTCGTCAAACACGGAAGCCAGATTCGCATGTGATGGATTTCGCCAAAGCCGGGAAGGCGTAGTTCTCGCTTCGCATCGTTTGGATTGGTCAAATCAACGTGTATGCAGGTGGGCGCCCCCAAAGGAAGCTGCGCCGTCCCTTCGGGACTGCCAAGCGAGATTGGCAGCAGCATCGCCTGCCTGCCGTCAATTTCAACCGCTACAGAATCATGGATACCCTCAGGCACCTGCCTCAGCACAGCCTGAGTTCCCTGAGGAAGCTTCTCTACCCAAAGCTCCAGCGCAATCACAGTGGAGTCTGTCGTAAACGAAAGAGATACACCGGACGTGCAGCGAGCCATCTGCCGATACAATCCCGGATGCCACGCCAAACAACTGCCCAAAGCATGGAGCTGGTTCTCTGAAAACCGCTCGGGACGCGCCCAGCCATCGGCACGTTCTTCTCGCCAGAGCGCGCCCTGTAAAACGTCAACAGCAGGACGGCAGAACCCATAAGCGGATATGTTCTGCTGCACCATTACCATCTATCCTTACAGTAACGACATCTCTGTAAGTATAGCGTCATTCACTCTTTTCAGCAGGAATCGCTGTTGCTGGGGCACCTTGAACATAGTCTCAATCGGCTTTTTTCTGAGCATCATGCTCACCAGGAGCGGCCACGTCTTTGCAGAACAGCTTGTCGACCCAGCCGGTAATAAGAGGGGCCGCAACAGCGGTAATAACCACCGCCGCCGCAATCTGAGCCGTTGCAATGGGCGCGATGTTGGTATACGAAGCGTCGGCTTCTACAAAGGCTTTCGGCGTCGTAGCGGCTGTTCCGGCAACCGTACCGGAAGCAACGCCGGCTTTGCCCGATCCGCCACAAAGCCTCTCAAAGAGCGAAGTCAAAATTCCGATGACGATGCAAAGCAACGCAAGCAGCACGCCGGAAAGACCGCCTTGAATGAGCTGCTCCAAACTCATACCGCAGCCAAGAGCAAACCCTACCGCCGCGATGCAGGGATTGATACCGGGGACCAGCAGGTTTTTGAGGAAGGGGCTGAGGTTGCCCATAATGACGCCCAGCACCAGCGGAAGCAGCGTTCCCACATATACCAAAGGCTTGATGTCAGCAAGACCAGCGACACCGAGAGCCAGCATGGTAATCGTAGGTCCGGCAGTAAGGGCGAGAAGAGCCGTCGCTCCCTGCTCACCGGAGTCTCCGTATTCCGTCATGATGCCGGAATAGAGCGCGACATTGCAAAAGGCGATGCCCCCGATGATGGAAAGAGCAGACAGGCCGAAGAAGTTGTTGTCAAAGACCGCCGCCACGCCCAGGCCAAGCGCAATCGACAGAGCCAGTTTCGGCACGAGCACAACAATGCCCGTTTTCAGAGCCTCGGGAACCGCGCGCAGGTTAATGCTGGCTCCCATGAACAGCAAAAGCAGGCCGACAATCGTGGAGGATCCTTTGGCAATCGCCGTGGTAAAGCTGCCAACAGCCAGTACCTGTGGGAAAAAAGAGTTCAAGAGCAAGCCGGCAAGTAGCGGATAAAGCATAATGTCGCCGGGAATGCGAGGAACCTGAAACCCTCTTTTTTCTGCTTTCGCGGCCTGCTGTTCTGCGGATTGTGTCATAGACAGACGCCTCCCCTTTTGTACGGTCGAATCTCGAGCACGCATCAACCCGCGTAAGGCGGGAAGATGTTTCGGTTACTCTATCAGCACAAAAGCTGAGATCCTTCTCATCCACAAGTTATTAACCATTTTGTAGCAAATGGATGGTGCCGCAAAGTTATACCTTGCCTCCCTCGACAACGATAGTCTCCGGATCAACATCATCGCCATAAACGGGTCTGAGCGTTTCCTCATAGTCCTTGTGGAAGAAACTCTCCTCTGCCAAAGGACCGGTTATTTCATTGTTGATAAACTCCAGAAGCGTAGTGTTGCCCTTGTGGACAGCGGCCGCGATAGTGTCAGCGTTTCCCAAGTCATCGACACCCACGACAAAACCGGGATTGGATTTTACCCACGCCAAAACCTCCGTGTTGTCGGTTGAAAACGCGTCTCCCCGCCCGTCAAGAAGAGCGTTGTACGCGTCGGCGTAGGAGTCAAACTTTACCAGCTGTACGTTGGGGTGCTGTTTTTCAAAGTACGTTTCCGCAGTCGTCCCCTTGGAGACGATAAGCTTTTTGCCTTCGAGCTCATCAACGCTTCTGATAACCGCGGCCTCAGGTGAAACAATGCCCAGCTTGATCTTCATATACGGCAACGAGAAATCAACCTTTTCAGCACGCTCATCGGTCACAGTAAAGTTCGCAAGCATGATATCAACCTTGTTTGATTGCAAAAACGGCACGCGATTAAGACCGTCGGTAGAAACGTAGCGCGCCTCCACGCCAAGATCTTGCGCAAGCCGATTGCCAAAAACAACATCATAGCCGGCGGGATTTCCATCCTTATCGACATAGCCAAAGGGAGCCTTATCGGAAAAATAGCCGATATTGACAGCGCCTGACGTCTTGATATCGTCAACGGAGCGGAAACGATCGGACGCCTTCGCGGCGGCACCTCCCCCTGCCGTCTGAGACCCACCATGGTCGCAAGCGGACAAAACGAGGGCGGCAGAACTTTCAACAATACCAAGAAACGCTCGGCGCGTCAGCTGTACAGAGATACTCTTCATAACAAACTCTTTTCTTATTCCGAGATGGGGTTATGGGAAACTTTTTCAAACTCAAACGTCCGCAGAAATTCCTTTGCTCGAGCGGTTGAGGGTGACGAGAAGAACTTCTCGGCATCATCTGATGCCTCAACGATGGTGCCTTGATCAATCAGTAGGATGCGGTCTGCGACGGCGCGGGCGAAACGCATCTCATGCGTGACGATGACCATCGTGAGGCCCAGCCGCGCCAACTCCATTACTACACCAAGGACTTCATGCACCATCTCAGGATCAAGAGCCGCGGTTATTTCGTCAAACAGCATGACCTCAGGATTGGTCATGAGCGCTCGAACAATAGCGACGCGTTGTTTTTGTCCGCCTGAAAGCGATGAAGGATATGAATCGCGCAAATCCCACAGACCCACACGGCGCAGCCATTCTTCAGCCTGCGCAAACACCTCTTCTTTCGCGCGTTTTTGCGCGACAAGTGGCGCTAAAGTGACGTTTTTCATCACGCTCATATGAGGGAAGAGGTCATAGCTTTGAAATACCATGCCGATACCCGCCGCCGCGTGATCGCGCTTCTCGCCAGAAATTTGCTGCCCGTTAAAAAATACCACGCCTCCCTGGATATCTTCCAAGCCAACAATACAGCGCAAAAGCGTTGACTTCCCGCAGCCAGAAGGTCCGAGCACCACGACAACCTGACCGCGGTCGACAGAAAACGAGACGTCGTCAAGAACGGGCTTTTTACCTCCATAGGACTTCACAAGGTGGCTGACCTCAAGCACGGGCGCTTTGGCATCAGCGCGTTCGGAAACGGCGGTAGATTCATCAGTACGCATCAGCGCATCCTCCTCTCAAGCCTGCGTGCAATAAGCGATAAGGGGGAGCAGGCTGCAAAGTATAGAAAGAAAACGGTGCCATACACCCACAAGGCACCTGTCGTGGGAAATTGAAAACGGTAGAAATCAGTGATTTGTGAACCGACACGAATAAGTTCTACAACACCGATTAAATTGCAGAGCGCTGTTGTTTTGATCATGCGCGTCATCAGATTGATTGCAGGCGGAAGCAGTCGCGTGACTGCCTGAGGCAAGACAATGCGCGTCAACGTTTGTTTTTTAGAAAGACCCAGTGCGAACGCGCTGTCATACTGGGAACACGGAATCGATTCGAGAGCTGCGCGGACAAGATCTCCCAGCTCAGCGGCTCCCCAGAATGTAAAGACCACAATAGATGCCTCAAACCCATCGAGATTGACATCAAACCAAGCAGCCGTGCCAAAGAACACCACATAGAGCAAGACCAACTGAGGCATCACACGAACGATTTCCAGATATAATCTCAGAACAGCACGGGCAACTCGCTTGCGCGAAGTCATCATAACTCCCACGAGAATACCAAGAGGAATTGAAAGCGCCGCCGAGAGAAGACCTATCTCAACGGTGACCCAAAGCCCTCCCATAAGACGGGCTATGACATTGTCTTGAAGAAGAATGTTATCGACGAGCATAGTCAAACCTCTTCTCAAGCCAACTGCCAAAAAGAGACAGGGGAACTAAGATAACGGCATATGACACCACCAGCATAAAAAGGGCTTCCGTTGTGTTGTACATCATGCCGATAAGATCCTTAGTTACAAACATCAAATCAGCCAAGGCGATGCCGGAGACGACCGAAGACTCCTTGATAAGAAAGATGACGTTAGCGACAAGACCGGAAAGAGACACTGAAAACGCCTGTGGAAGAATCACATACCGCAATGACTGCAAGCGCGACAAACCGAGCACTTGCGATGACTCATATTGAATGTTTTCGATAGAAGCTATGCCGGCCCTCAGAGATTCAGACATATAGGAGCCTCCGAGAAACGTGAGACCCACCACTGCCGCTGCTTCAGCGTCCATTGTAAGACCGAGCTTGGTCAAGCCGAAATATATAAGGAAAATCTGTACCAGCAAGGGTGTATTTCGAGAAAGCTCCGTATACGCTGTAATAAGCCACCTTGCTATTGAACTGTTTGTCTGCATAGCCATGGTGCACATAAGTCCCACTATAAGCGAAAATACAACGCCTAAAAACGATATGACAATGGTTGTCTGCGCTGCCGCGGCATACAGGGGAAGATACTTCCCGATGAAGCCCCAATCCATGCGATTATAATCCTCTCCAAAACGCACGCCGTAATCTGCGTACCTATCGCTGTCTGTAAAAGATGGAATGGCGTAACGCCCGAACCCTCACCAACTAGAGAGACAAAAAAACGACTAGCCCCTCGTCCTATAGGACTCGGGCACCGGACAGATCGCGGTACATGCGCAAGGCATGGGATATGTCATCGTTTCGAATCGCATGGTAGTAATCCTACTTGCAACTAGGAATTTGTCAACCGCCCGTAAGAAACAATAATCATTTGGAAACATTTGCTCCATCAGCAGCTTCTTTGACCTCTGAAAAAGCCTCGATAAGATCGTCGAGCGTCATACAAGCATGAGCGGGGCTCGTAGAGGGCAGCGGCACAGAGGCTATCTTACTATCAGGCAGGATAAAGCGACGATAAAGCCGCGTAGCAGCGCCTCCGAGCGTAAATATGCGCACTATGTCAGCCTGTGCAAGCAGCATGTCGATAGCATTGGGGACGGGATTTTCGATACTTGCATCAGACGCCCCGACAATGTCACATGATGCAAGAACATCGCAGAGAGCAATATGGTGCCTGTGGCAAAAATCTCTTTTCTCATCGATTGTGTCCGGAAGATTTTCTCCCCAAAGACCCGCCATAACACGCCAGAAACGGTTTTGTGGATTGCCGAAGTAAAAACCGATCGCCCGCGATTTAGGACTTGGCATTGATCCTAAAAGCAGCACGCGGGATTCTCTGTCAATAACGGGAGGCAGAACATTTTCAACGTGCTCCCGCTTGTGCATCCGTGTACCTTGCAAGGTTCCACGTTTGTCTCGCGACAATTTAGTCACGCGCTATTCTCCCTCTCGAAGAGGCTCCACGAACTCCATGGCATCATCGAGACGAATCACGGTGGCCTGTCCGTATCCCGCTCCTCCTACGGTTCCTGTGTCAATTCCCCATTTGTCATGTACGTTGCCCGTGGCGGGCGTAGCCCCAGCTCGAATATACTGCGCAAGACCCTCTTTGTTCTGAGCGCTTCTGTTAAAATCCGAGCCGCCAACTGACGCCAAGTAAGGCGTAGGAGTATGCCCACATATAACTATAGGCCCCCTGCCTTCCGCATCGATAAGCCCTGTCGGCCGAGACCAGAAATCTTCCCGAATCCACAACAAGTCATCTTCTTGCTGGTTTTCTACGAAAGCTCGAAGCGTCTCAAGAGTCCAGACGGGAGGCACCGGCGAAACACCCGCGCGAATCCCCGCGTGAACAAGAATGTAAGGGCGATTCTGCACTATACCCTCATGGTGCAACGGTAGATTGAAAAGCCATTGCGAAAGCTCGTGCAGTTTCTCATCGGACCAACCTTCCAGCTGATCAAGCGTTGCACCGCCGCCGTTGTAAAGCCACGTAATCAGCGCTTCCTTGTCATCGGCGTTGGCCAGAGCGCGGGCCATCATCTGCTCATGGTTGCCCTGCAGCATAACCACATGGGGCAATGACTTGACAACCTCCACAACGCCCATCGGGTCAGGTCCGCGATCCACCATATCGCCAAGGCATATGAATTGATCATCCTCGGAAGGGGAAATTCGGTCAATCACCCGTTTCAGCGGCGCGCTGTGACCATGAATATCTGTAAAAACGTAAGTCGCCACAAAAGTCCTAACGGTTGAGCAGCCTCGGGCCGTCCTCCAAAGACGGCTTGCCGTCAAAATTGAGGCCATGCGTCAGGTTCTGAGCCGCCTCCAGGTTAAAGTCATGCGAGAAGAACGTATCAAGCGCATAGGGAACATTTGCCAGCGCAGCGTCATAGAGACTCCAGAAACTCTCATAGCGTTTCTCGCCTGTTGCAGGATCAATCCACATAGTACCCAAACGGTTATCGAAATCAGAATCAGCCGAGGCGCGTGGCCGGTGGGAAATAGCCTCCAGCAAAGAATACCGCTGCGTACCGAACGTACGCTCCATATGACTTAGCACCTTTATCTTTTTGCCGCTTGGCGAATATGCCAGATGCTGCATCATGCGATTATCCACTACTGCTGACGAGAAGATCCTCGTATCAGTAGGCTGATCATACGTCCAGAGCAAAACATAGAAGTATACGCGATCAAGCACATAGAGCGTCCGAAGTGAAGCGCGCAGCGTTTCTGAATACGGGCGATACGTCTTGACGGTCTTGCCCGTCCGAGCGTAGAGGATTGCCTCATCAAGGTCGCGCTCTATCTCCGCATGCACCACAGGAGCCGCTTTTTCGTCCAGCCCCTCAACACCCATCGACGTCAGATTGTCCTGCAGAAAGAAAATGAATGGATGCGTTGTGGTATCTAACAGATAATGACAGAGAAAACCCGCGATATACGCTCGCGCGACCGCCACGTCTTTCAGTGGCAAGGGCGCAATGGCATCCCGCATAGACAACAACAATTCAGACGTGCGCGCCTTGTGCATCAGCGAACCCATGGTAGCCCATCGATGCAGCAATGGATCGACCTGCAAGAAGAAGAGAGGGTCGGGGCCCTGATTGCCTAAAAGGAAGGCTTCCTGCTCTTCCATTGTGGCAAAGCCAAGCCTACCAGCCGCGATTTCAAAGGCGTCTTTGCCAAAGAAATCGTGAGTTAAAATTGCCGGCATACTCTCCTCCTTCTACATCTCACGTGCGCTCACAAAACGCATGCGCCTTGTTCGCTGCGCATATCGCTATGCGGCGCTTCAAAATATAGTTGCCATTGTATACCCGCTTTCAGCCTCAACTATTTGAGCGCTTGTGTCTCTTTTGTGTTTCTTGCTTATCCAAGCGCCCGCACTCCCAAGGTAAGCGCTCCGAGAACACCCCTACGCTAGATGAGCCTCATAACCAGCGTCCTCCACTGCCTTGACGAGCTTCTCGCCAGAAACATCGCTGTCAAGCTCAATAACGGCGGACTTTTCTTCAAGTGAAACTTCCGCCTTGACAACGCCCTCAATGGCCTCAAGAGCCTTGGTGACGTGCATGACGCAATGCTTGCAGCTCATTCCTTCAACATTCAGTTTCTTTTCCATGACGTTTTTCCTTTCCTTCACTGCAGATGCAGCTGTTACAGATGACAAAGTCGAACTTGCAACAAACCCCGATTGGACTTGAGTTTTCACGGGCTCTACTCGGCTGACATCAATTTCTTTTGGCTTCCATGTGCGCAGGCGCAGCGCATTGGTTACCACAAAAACTGACGAGAAACCCATGGCTGCAGCGCCTATCATCGGGTTGAGCGTTATCCCCAAGGGCGCCAGAAGGCCCATGGCCACAGGAATACAAACCGTATTGTAGAAAAGCGCCCAGAAGAGGTTTTGCTTGATATTTCTCATGGTAGCTCTTGAGAGTTCTATTGCTCGAACAACGTCAGCGGGATCAGAGTGCATGAGTACGATGTCTGCCGAACTGATAGCAACATCGGTGCCTGCTCCAATCGCAACGCCAATGTTTGCGCGGGCAAGAGCTGGAGCATCATTGATGCCATCGCCAACCATAATGACATGTTCACCGGACTCTTGAAGGCGACGGATCTGAAGTTCTTTTTCGCTTGGCAAGACGTCAGAAATTACCTGATTAACTTTAAGTTTCTGTCCGATGACGGCAGCTGTAGTTGCTTGATCACCCGTAAGCATGACAGATTTGATGCCCAAAGCTCGAAGCCGTGTGATTGTTTCTTCGCTTGTCGGCTTAACTTCATCCGCAACAGCAATGAGCCCGATGAGCTTGCCGTCTTTTGCAAAAAAGAGCGGCGTTTTCGCATCAGCGGCAAGGGTATCCGCATGTTGGATAAGTTCGCCCAGAATGACGCTTTCCTGCTCCATAAGACGAGCGTTTCCCGCAACAATCTTAGAACCTACATTCGTTGCCGTAAGACCGCCGCCAGCCACCTGTTCAAAATCCTGGAGCTTGAGGTTCTTCTCGGCAGTAGTGCAGGCTTCGGCATATTCTTCCTCAGCATACTCAACGATAGCTTGCGCCAGAGGATGCTCACTTTTGCGTTCAATCGCAGCCGCCAGCTCAATAAGATCTTGCTTGCGTACGCCTTTTGCCGCAATGACATCGGTTACGCCGGGTCTGCCCTCGGTAAGCGTTCCTGTCTTATCGAAAACAACAGTCGTTGCATTGACCGTACCTTCAAGAGCCTCAGCGGACTTGACGAGAATGCCATGAGAAGCCCCGAGGCCAGTGCCAACCATAATCGCGGTAGGCGTCGCAAGTCCAAGCGCGCAGGGGCAAGAAATAACCAGCACGGATACCGCGTGAGAAAGTGCAACAGCAACATCGCCCGGCGCAAAGACAACCAGCCAGCCGATAAACGTCACAAGTGCCAAAGCAATGACCACCGGAACAAACACACCTGCAATAGCATCGGCAAGACGCTCAACAGGCGCTTTAGAGCTTGTCGCCTCATCGACAAGATGGATAATGTTAGCAAGGGTCGTATCGTCGCCAACAGCCAGCGCTTGCATTTTGAACCACCCGCTGGTAGAAGTCGTAGCGCCGGTTACATGTGAATCCACCGTCTTTTCTACAGGAAGCGGCTCGCCCGTAATGGCTGATTCGTCTACCAAAGCTTGTCCCTCGCACACGACGCCATCTACGGGAATGGATTCTCCTGCGCGAACTACCAGGATATCGCCTGTGTGAACAGAATCGATTGGAACAACTTCTTCCTTGCCGTGACGCTCCACCGTAGCAGTCTGAGGCGCTAAGTTCATAAGAGCTTCAATAGCGCCTGTCGTGCGACCCTTCGCGCGAGCTTCAAAGAATTTACCAAGCGTAATGAGGGTGAGAATCAAGCCGGCCGATTCAAAGTACATGCCGTGCATAGCGGCGTGAGCAGCTTGCATATCCCCTGTCGCAAATGCGTCTGCCATCTGATAGAGACTTACCACACTATAGGCAAAACTTGCGGAGGAGCCTAAGGCGATAAGGGCGTCCATGTTGGGAGCTCCGTGAATAAGCGAGCGAAAACCGCCGATAAAATAGGAGCGATTGATACACAGTATCGGAACACAAAGCAGAAGCTCAGTCAGAGCTAAGTTCAACATGTTTCGCATGCCCACAAGCTGCGGCGGAACAGGCAAGCCAAGCATACCTCCCATAGCGATGTAAAAGAGAGGAACCGCCACTACCAATGAGCCTATGAGCTGCCTCTTTTTTGATTCTACTTCCTTTTGAGAGGCATCAGCGACAGCGGTTTCTTTTGAGACCGCAGCTGCCGATTCTAAGCAAAGATGCGCTTCATAGCCTGCTTTGGAAACCGCTGTACTCACCTCTTGGAGGGTCTTCTCGCCACCGTCATAGTCGATTTCCATTGAGTTTTTAAGCAGATTGACACGAGCCGCAGACACACCGGACACAGAAGACGCAGCCTTTTCTACGTGAGCCGCACAGCTCGCGCACGTCATACCAGATATATCGAAAGCTTTCTGATTCATTTCCCAGTGCCACCTTACATGAACTTCTTGAAGAGATCCATAACTTCATCGATAACTTCGGTATCGCCTTGCCGCACCCGATCAACTACGCAAGACGTAAGATGATCGCGCATAATCTCTCTGGAAACCGCCTTTACCGCAGATTCCACCGCCGCAAGTTGGATAAGGACGTCTCCGCAGTAGCGATCCTCCTCAACCATGTTTTTAATACCGTTGAGCTGACCAATCACACGGTTGATGCGTCGTGATACGCCAGATTTAAGCTCTTGAGAGCGCGGTTTATCCTTACGCGAGCAGCAGGAATTGTTTGAAGCAATCTGATTGCTCGCAGCTGAGCCTTCAGATAGCGTATGTTGTGGTTTGCCATGTACAACAGCTCGAATAAGCCTCTCTGATGATGACATGCGCTTCCCTTTCCGTACAGCAACCCTTTGCAGGCACTCTTTTTGCAACATCTCGCATATACATGCCTCTAGGTGGCTCTTGATCGTAGTCTTTCTGTATCAACCTGCATCCTAGGTTTTTCTACCAATCATAATACCCCCTAGGGGCATTTTCAAACAGGTAAAAAAGTGACGGCCACCTCGCTGTGAAGTGGCCGTCAATGACGTTTCCTCTATGCTGCGGCGCGTAAGCCTAGTACTTCTTCAACACCTTCACGCCCACAGCCGTACCAATGGCCGCCGTGCCGACAAGCGCCGTCGTAATGAACGGCAGAAAGCTCACCGGATCACCCATCTGAGGCAATGCTCCACGGGACCTGGTCTTGGTCGCGGGAGTCTTGGAAGCAGGAGACTTTTCTTCCGGCTTTCCAGGCTTTTCTGGATTGTTTGGCGCCTTAACGGTATACGCCAGCTTTGGAACATCAAAGTTTTCCGCTGCACCCTGAACACCTGCGGAATTGACAGGCAAAAGCGTTGCTTCGGTGTTGGTGGCAAGCTCGTAGTCGCCCGGCGCGGTCGGAGCCTTCGTCAATGTAACGTCATACGTCAGTTTCACAGGCGCAAAGTTGGAAACCGGCTCGTGCGCGGTGAATTCAAAGGTATCCGTATCCGCGTTATAAGCCAAGGTGAAACGAGCATTTGTGGATCCTGTGCTATGGAAGCTCCAGGTATTCTCGCTCTCTTTCGTAGCTTCAAGCTGTTCGTCACCAACGCTAACTTTTGCTGTTCCAGGGATGAAGTCGAAATCGTAGTTGTCGCCCTTGCCCATAGAATCAGTAATCTTAGATCCTGTGCCACAGGCGTACAGGATGTTATTGGTAATCTGCGTGAAGTCAAGCGACGCACCTCCATTGAGCTGGTTCATAAACTTGACCGAGAAGTCAGAGTCACTGCCCGTACGCACGGCATAGCAGGTATAACCGCTACCCTTCAAAGCCTGCCATACGGTATAAGCCTCATAAACCGCGCGGTCAGGAGCCATGGCGTGGTCAGCTTGGGTTCCATGCTCAATGAACGCGAAACTTGGATCGGTGATGGCTCCCGTCACAGGATCTTTCACCTGGCTTGTAGCGTCATTGCCGTAGGTTGTGAAGTCGCGCGCATATGTGTCACCGTCGTGCGCAACCCATCCGATGAGGTGGGAATAGTAGGTGTCCCAATCGCCGTAAGGCATGGCATAGGTGCTTGAAGTAGGCGTACGCGCCTGACGCCATTCATCAATCATGCCGAAGTACACGAAGTTCTTCGGGTCAATTGTACTTGCGGCCTGCTGAGACGTCGGATCGGTGTATGAATACTGATAGTAGATGTCCTTTACTATACCGTCCTCGGCTGTAAACAGACGCGTCAGACCGTCACTTACCAGAATGACATACTTGCGTTTCGCAGGTGTAGCCGTATCCGCGTCCAGCATGTCCTGAGCCTTAGCTAGGCCGTCCTGCATGTTCGTACCGGAGTTCAAACTTCCTGTGTAGCCTCCTGAGATGGCGTTCTTGAACGTGTCAACATTGCCGGCGTTCAGTTCCGACAGGTCCTTTTCTACATGACCGTCGCCTCTAAACGACACGACACCCACCTTCACACGATCGGTACCCGATACTTCAGTAACAAGCCTGTCAAGCGTTGCTTTAGCATCGTTGATGGCATCGTCGCTGCAACTTGAATTGTCCACGACGAACACAACATCAGCTGAAAGCTTGGACTCGGGACTCGAAAGCTGGAGCGTGACGCGAGCGGTCTTGCCCTCGTCAATCCATGTTGCTGTCTTCGATTTTGAAATTGTGTCTGCCCATGCAGATGTTGGAAGCGCGATGAAGCAGGTTGTAACGAGCATAACGGCGCATGTGAGAATCAGAATTCCCTTCTTGCGCAGTGACGGTACGGTTTCCCTCATTGCGATCTCTCTTTCTCTATGGAGATTTTATGAATATACTAATGCACACATTATATGCTCGTATAGCGATAAAAGTGACGAAATTTTAAATCCAGTATAATTTTTTCCTGCAAAGGAGATTGATATAGGCTACAAACTAAGGCTAAAAGAGATTCGGAACGAGCGAAAAACTAGGAAAAGAAAGAAAAAAGCAGCCGCTACAAAGCGACTGCCTAATTTTTTATGGAGCCAGCTACCAGACTTGAACTGGTGACCCCCGCTTTACGAGAGCGGTGCTCTACCAACTGAGCTAAGCTGGCACATGTGCGATGCGAAAACTTCTTGATACACAGCTACGCAAGCATATGCGGCTAACAACTATACGGGGAACATCGTTGCATTTCAAGCCATAATTTAGAGAAGCCGTAAAATACCCCTTACAAGCCGCTCGAAATCATCCGCATAGCGTTTTGCAGCTTCAAGAACGCTCTTGTGGGTGGTACCGCGCGCGCCAGCGGGATTGGCGGCTAGCGTCAGTCCAAGCACGTTCATGCCAAGCGCACGGGCCATAATAACCTCAAGCGCCGTCGAAACGCCCGCATAAGAAACATTCATGGCACGCAACATATTGACCTCAGCAGGAGTTTCAAAATTAGGGCCGAGAAGACCGGCGAAAATTCCTTCTTCTACGGTAATGCCTAAATCATCCGCAACACCGCGTGCAAGTGTACGGAGATAAGGAGAATATGCGTCGTTCATGTCGACAAAAGGAGTTTTAACGTTCTTGAGACCCGCCCATTCGGCAAGAGGGTTGGTACCGGTAAGATTGATTTGATCGGTGATGATGCCAAGACCGGTACCGGCGTTTCCCGGTACAGAACCAGTAGCGCCTGCAAAAATGATGTCCCGGCAGCCCAGGTGATGGGCGTGCTGAACCAGCGCGGTCACTTCGGCAGCAGAATATCCCTGGTAGAGATGGACACGTCCCGGATACACCACCACGGGAACATCATCAATAGTGCCAATGGTCGCCTCGAACTTGTGCCCGTCAACAGGCTGAGCATCAATCGGAAAACCATCGATATCACGATAATCAATACGCCGCACAGGCTTCACAAGACGTGCCAGATGCCCTAAGCCTGTTCCAAGAACAAGCGCAACAGGATGTTCAACAGACGGCTTTACTGACTCAACGGTCTTCTCGGTAACCACGCAAATCCCCTCCTCCTCCAGACGACGGGCAAATACGCCCTCGCCAGAGATTACTTTTCCAGAGTAGGTACCATCATAAATCTCATGCACGCCGCAAGACGGGCTTCTGGCCTTCAAAACGGCAAGCGTCGCGCCAAACTCTTTAACGGTAGCAAGGGCACACTGAGATCCTCGCTCAAAGTCAGCGGTAACATCGAGGCCATTTTTGAGCCACACCCGGTTGCCGCGTTGCTCAGCAGGCGGTCGCGGTACAGGCAAGTCGGCGGATGTCTCAGGACAAACGCACACCGCCTCAGTCTTTGCAGCGAGCTCTTGAACAGCGCGAGTAAGCTTAGAGCTGCCATCATAGCGAACGGGCCATCCTGCTAAACAAGCGCTCAAGGCAATCCTCATTGCAGTCCTTACTTCTTACCTGAAAGAAAAACCTGCAATCATGCAGTTGATTGCAGGTTTTTGCGGTCATACGAAAATACAAACTTACAGAGCCATTGAGTACGCTGTTACTGAAGCCTTATCCAAGACTTTATTGACAATCTCACGCCACTCTGCAGCTGCCTGAGTTGCAACCTGCTTATAGTTGCCACCGGCAACATTGTAGGCTGCCAACGCCGCCTCATAGGAAGCGGAATCGTTTGAAATGGAGTAACCGTTAAGCGCCTGGTAATAAGCGCCGTCAGTTGAGGCCCATGTATTTTTCTCTGCGTCCCACTCATTGCCGGCAAGCGAAATAATGTACTTGGCGTATTCTTCGCTGGTAGTTTCCTTATTGCCGTCAGACGGAGCCTGCGGCGCTGTGGGAAGCTCGGGTACCTTAGTGGTAACAACGGAATTCCGATACTTCTCAATCGTGACAGCCTGACGCAAAAGTTCTTTTGTGGCATCGGCAGAAAAACCGTACTGCTTACCGATAGCCTCATAATCATCGGTCTTCAAATTTGTTTTGGCATATTCACTGACATCGTCATCAGAAGCGGAGAAACCAGCTTTTTCTGCTTCCTTTAAAATGACCTTATTGCGCGCATAGCCCACAACCTTCTCCATAGCAGGAACTGCGTAGGAGCCGTCCTTCTGCTTAGCAGCTTCAACACCGGTTGAGGCCTCAAGGACTTGGCGGACCGTAATATTTTCCGTCTTTCCGTCAATGGTATACGAGCCAATGTTCGTGTCGAGCTCTCCCTCTGAAACCACGGTCTTGCCGATTCCCGTGCTTCCTCCAACAGGAAGGTAGTGGCCGAGTAAAACTCCCACTACAAGAGCAAGAACGCATACCACAGGAAGAACAATCTTCATGTTCCAGTGCTTTGTATCAATTTCTGGCATAACAAACCTTTCATTACTCGTCCGCTTTGCGCGGTCACATGATATGAACCGTAAGCAGTTTACCCTAACAGCTGAGATTTTTACCCGATTACAGCAACTCTCCCGTATTTGCACATACTCATACCTGCTCATATGTACAACAATTTTGCAGTAAGAGTCCAAACAAAGGTCTCTTGCCGCAAGCTTTTCTAGTCCCTACGCGCTGTATGCGAGCCTTAAGGCATATGTGAGCGATAAGAAAAAGCGCTTACTTTACTGCAGCAACAATCTCCGCGGAAAATTTCTTCATATAGCCTGAGGCGTTTTCGGAATCAAACAGAAAACGTTCCTTCAGTGCCTTTTTAGTCTCTTTGGAGATATCACTCTTTGCAAAAGCAAGGATGCCGATAAGCATGTCGTAATACTCCGCGTCACCGTGATAACACTGAATGGCCTCATTTAACAGTGGCCACGCTGCATCAGAGTGCTTTTGAGAAGTAGAACCATACCGCGCAAGGAATAAAAAGGCCGCTAAACGAACCGTTGAGGATGATTCATCAAAAAGAGACGCCTCTGCGCCGTCAAACGCTTTGACTACTTCCTCTCCATATTTCTCGCTCAGATTTGCGAGAGCAGAGAGAATCTCCCATCTTGTCTGCGCCTCAGGACGATACAGCGCGTCAATGAGATCTTCAACCTTACCTTCGAAAGCCTCAGGAGCTGTTGCCGCGATGTCCGCAAGTTCATGAGCGGCCTCTTGACGGTGGCGGCGGCTTGAATCAGACAGGGATTCGATATGCTGCGAGACCGTCTTAATCTGCGCTGCAGACGGCTTTTTTGCCTTAGTCGCCTTGGGCGCCACAGCCTTTTGATCGGCTGGTTTATCGGAAGTAGATTTGACAACCTTTTTTTGCGACGCTTTCGACTTCGTCGCAGCTGTTTTCTTATCAGTTTTTGGTTTTGCCGCGGCCTGTGTCTTGGTTTTGACCTTTGACTTCGCCGCGCTTTCGGTTTCCTGAGAAGATGTCTTGTCCTTCTCGGCGGTCTCTTTTTTAGTAGCCATCGAAGCAATTCCTTTCTCTGCTTTTTTGTCTACTCGTCACGAAAACCGTCAACCATCGTTCCGGTTTTCTCGTCCTTATGAATTTTAATAAATCCGAGTCTCGATGCCTCCTGAAGTAGAGCAGTAAACGAACGATATCCATATGTCGTCTCTGAAAAATCAGGACGCTTGCGTTTCATGGTCTGCTTAAGCTGCGAGGCGTAAATAGCTTGATCGTTCTCACTTTGCAGCGAGTCAATCGTCTGAAACAGCAGCTTATAGCACTTTTGCTTGTCTTTCGGCACCTTGGATCGGTAGCTGGGATAGGGGCCGGGCAGCTTTTCTTTATTAACGATGTCCTCATAGAAAATGAATTCGTCACATACGCCTTCAAGAAGGGACGCCGTACCCATTTTTCGCCCTATGCCAATAACTGTCTTGTCATATTCTTTCAGCTTTGCCACAAGCGGAGAGAAATCGGAATCACCTGAAAAAATGGCGAATGTGTCAATGTGTTCTTTTGCCAGACATGTTTCAAGGGCGTCAACCGCAAGATGAATGTCGGCAGAGTTTTTGCCTTTTTGGGAATTATCCGGAATCTCGATAAGTTCAACACCAAGCTCGTGGAGGATTGGCTTCATGTTCTCATGGCGGCTCCAGTCACAATATGCTCGCTTGATGGTAATGCGGCCTTTGTCGACAAGTCGTTCAAACACAAGCTTGATATCATCCTGTGACCCATTTGAGCCCACAGGGAAATTTTCATAATCAATAAATACCGCGATAGAACTCTGCGGTGTAGGTATCTCGCTCAATGTACCTGCTTTCTATTACTCGTGGTGGTGGTGATGACCGCCGCAGCATTCATGACCATCGTCGTGATGGTGATGACCGCCACAGCATTCGTGGTCGGCATCGTGATGGTGATGACCGCCACAGCATTCGTGGTCGGTGTGGTCATGTTCATGGCTCTGTTCAGGCTCGTCTATCTCAAGAAGCGACCAGTCAATGCCGGCGGCGGCGCCTGTCTGCTCATCGCTGTACAAGAGCGAAAGTGCCTGCGTGCCCATGCGGGAACCGCCAACCTGACAGAGCATGTCAAAGAGAGTAAACGCTGTTTCGGCGCCCGGAAGCGTAATATCCAAATCTTCAGACTGCGCGAGCGCGAGCGCAATATCCTTACGGAAATGTTCCGCCAAAAATCCAGGTTTGAAATCGCCTGCAAGAGACTTCGGAGCAAGCTCCTTAAGCGCACGAGAAGAGCCCATGCCCGATTCAATCATACGAAGTGTCTGCTCGACATCAAGTCCGCCCTGCTCAGCAAGGGCCATCGCATCAGCATAACCCATCATGCACGAAGCAAGAGATACCTGATTGCACAGCTTTGCCGTCTGACCTTTGCCAGCGCCTCCCATGCAGTAGATGTTTGATGAAAAAACTTCAAGCAGCTCGCGGACGGGTTCAATGTCCTTCTCTGTTGCTCCCGCCATAAGTGTCAAAGTGCCCGCCTGAGCGCCCGCTTCTCCGCCGGTCACAGGGCAGTCAAAGGCGTGCTTATCCTCAACTTCAGCGGCATCGTGAATATCGCGAGCCAACTGGGGTGAAGAAGTAGTCAAATCAATCATCCAAGCTCCGCGTTTGGTAGCGCGCAGCAAGCCTTCCGTAGAAAGATACACGTCTTCGACATCGCTTGGATACCCAACCATGGTGCATACAACATCGGCATGAGCCGCCGCTTGAGCAACGCTTTCTGCCCAATGGGCTCCTTGCGCGAGAAGAGCCTCTGCTTTCTCTCGAGTTCTGTTGTGGACAGTCACATCATATCCCGCACGAAGGAGATGACCCGCAATGGGAGCTCCCATGATACCTGTACCAATACATGCGACCTTCATGCTCTTGCCTACTGTCATGAATTACCTTTCTACATACGCGAAGTTTACATACGCTGAATTTATATGCGGAACTCTTATAGCTCTTGTATACGAGCAGTATGTGCTAGCGACTACCCCGAACCTTATTTGCGATTTTATCCGCAAGCGACATCTTCTCCCGACGGTCAGTCCCCCAAAACACGATTGCTACCATGCCTGGGCCCACGTGAGAGCCAATCACAGGACCAACGGTGCTTTGGATAACAGTAACGCCTTCGCAACCCTTTTCTTTCCTAATCTGCGCCTCAACCCATTCGGCGTCCTTTTTTGCGTCAGCTGAAACAATAGCTACAGGAAGTGAAAGATCATGCGAGTAATTATCCCGAAAGTCCTGGATAATGGCTCGAAGCGCCTTTTTGCGCCCGCGACAGATTGTTTTGAGCGTCAAAGCGCCGGCCGCATCGTAAGAGATTTCGGGTTTGACGTCGAGCTTTCCGCCGATATTAGCGGCGGCCGGAGGAATACGTCCGCCGGCAGCAAGCGAATCGAGAGTTTCAAGCGTGAAATAACCGTGCAAGAAGTAGTGGGCATCATGCGCCCACTCTGCCAACTGCTTTGCGATCAGTCCCGCATTTGCCTGATGAACGGCCTCAATGGCAAGCAGCTCCGCCGCAACAGATGGAGCGCCATTATCGACAACATACAGCTCGAAGTCAGGGTATTGTTCCTGAATCATTTCCGCTGCTTGCTGAGCGGCATAAAATGAAGAGGATAACGCTGCGGGAAAGCAAAGATATACCGTTGGGGTACCAACTTTGGCGGCACGCTCAAAAACTTCAAAATAATGGCCAGGAGTCACCGCAGAAGTCTTGTAATGGAGTGCCCTGTTTTTGCGCATGCTCTCATAAAAATCATGCGCGGAAGCGGTCTTCCAGCCATCGTCGAACTTCTCGCCATCAGGCCCTGTATAGGGAAACTCGATGACCTCCACGCCCAGTTGCTCCGCAATGCCCGGCGCGAAATCAGCATTTGAATCTACGATGATGTGAACGTTGCTTGGCTTATGGTACGCAGTGCCGAGCGCGTGATTGTGCCCGACACCGCCCTTTTCTGCATCTGTCTTTTTTTGCGTCTCGTCGACGTGCTTAGTCATTATGTTCCTCAATCCTTGGCTTGATGATTCCGTATCCACCGTTCTTACGATGGTAGATAACATTGGTCAAACCTGTTGTGGAATTAACAAAAACATAAAAATCATGGCCGAGAAGATCTGTCTGTACCAAGGCCTCTTCTTCCGTCATAGGGAGAAGATCGATATATTTTTCACGCACCAGCTGGTCATCAAGGTCTTCTTCAGGTATATCGATAAGTTTCGCAAGCTCTTCTTGCGATAATGCCTGCATGTGAGAATTCTGAGCATGATGGTGCTTGTCGACAATGCGCGTCTTATATTTGCGAAGCTGACGTGATACTTTTTCCGCAGCCTCGTCAATGGCGCTATACATATCATCGTTGCTTGAAACTACGCGAACGACACTATTACGAACGAATACCGTTACTTCAACGGACTTGCGCTCGAGATTTGAAGGATTCTTGTCCACACGAAGAACAACATCGCATGTCATTGGCTGGATGTCAAAAACTTTGAGAGCTCCGCCAATCTTTTCTTCAACGTGAGAACGAAGGGCATCAGAAACCGTTACCTTGCGTCCAGAGAGTTTAATATCGACCATAGAGACCTCCTAACGACTGCGTGCACGACCTTTGTTTTTCAAAGATCGCTGCTGTTTTGATACCCATTAGTACACCAAATGTGTCCACAGAAGCCGAAATAACGGCAAGCGGAGTTCCCTATTCGGCAAGCGCTCTAAAAGCATGTGCTCAAGGCTGCATTCCCAGTCGCTGAAGCATGGCTCTCTATCCCCAGGCGGCAAGCATATAAAATGCCTTTGTAAAATGCCTTTCCAGCTGACCTGGTATTTGACCCCACACTCGCGCACCGGAGCGGTTGCTTGGACACGGTGTGTCCTCACTGAAAGCTCTCTCGCCTGCGAAGCCGTGTGCCTCAGAGATATCAGACGGTGCGACTTACTTCTAGGACGAGCCATGCTCGCTTGGAAAGCCAAGCTTACGTGGATCCTTTTGACCTCGTCTGCCATGGACTAGGAAAACCGTATCATTTTCCGCAACCACAGACCTGGAAAGGCTCTCAAAGTATACCTCGCTGTTCTGAGAAACGCTTGTCCACTCACGAGAATACTCTCTTTGTTCACCAAACTCGGGCAAGCGCACCTACAGTCACCGAGGCCGCTCCTTGCGCATGCAGCACCCGTGTGGCTTCACGCACAGACGCACCTGTCGTAATAACATCATCAAGCAGAAGCAAACGAGCTCCTGACACGTCTGAGATTGTCGAGACAGTCCCCTGCAGATTTATTGTCCTGTCCTGAACACCTAAGCCACGCTGATCTTGGGCTTCCGGCCTCGTGAGCACGTCGGCAAGGGGCAGCTGCGCCTGACGACAAAACGCCTCTGATACAAGCTGCATATGGTCAAAGCCTCTTCTCGCGTACGCTCGTTTTGTAGCGGGAATAAAACATACGCCATCGATTGCATCGGAATCCCATCGGGGCAATCCATCCGGCGCAGGCCACGCTTGCGCTTCCTCTAAGGCCGTAAGAATTGCCGCCGCCATAAGAGGCGCGAGCCGAAGTTCATGAGCGTCTTTCAGATTCGTGATCATACAAGCCGGAGGCCCTTTGAAGCCCATGGCGCAAACAACGCTCCTGCTTTCCCAAGCTTCCTGTGAGGGATGCTTTCCCATACATTCCGAACACACGATAGAACCAAAGGGCGCGCCGCAATGAGGACAAGCCCATCTCTGCTCAATCCATGGGAGCGTCGCACGACATTCTTCACAAAGCAATTCACCGGGCATATTGCAGACAACGCAACGCGTCTGCCACATTAACTCCAGCGCATCCTGGCCAATATCACAAAGCGCAGAAAAAGCAGACACAATACCCCCTTAAAAAAAAGACGGGGGTTATACGTGTTTAGTATAGCAGCCCATGCCGTTCCGTCGCCTAATTGCTACGCTCACCGTCTTATGAGGATTTCTCAGCTCCGCACAGGTCATTTGCCATAAACTTTTATATGACTACATTTGGATTGCTTGGGGGTACCTATGATTTATATCGGCAATTTCAGCTATAACGACGCGAAAGACGATAAGGACAACTACTGCCTTATGCCCTGCATTGTTGAGGCTGCAAACACAGATGAGGCGCTCGAGCTTTTCTCTGAGCATTTGTTTGAAGTAAGCAAGATGTCCGATCTTCTTGACGGAGCTCAGGAAATTTATCTTGACTCTATCGTTGAGCTGCCTGAAGTTCCTTCGTCCCCGCTTATTGCGCAGTGGCAAAAGATTATGCCTGCAGGCGATGGCCTCTGCAGTATCACAAGCGCCCTGCCCACCGTTGAGTTTGACGATGATATCGCCAACGCCTACTCATGGAATGAGACAGAACACAGCCATGATTCTGACGATGACGAATACGATCATGAAGACTACGGAACTCTTGACGACCTTAATGAAGAGCTGCTGGAAGAGCTCGCGCAGGACGAAGAACCCTTTATGCGCTTTTAGCGTACCATAAAGAAAGCGCAAGAGAAATTTCTGCGTCACAATCCCCGCTAGAGATTCAGCGCGTCTTTCTTGTCGGCAATGTACAGATAGGAAAAGATTGCCGCAAGCGCGCTGATTGTTGTCAGCCCCAAAATAGTACGCATGGGTAGTGATGACGTCTGGGTATCGGCGTTAGCGGACGTCTCAGAGGATGAGGCTGCCTTTTGGGGCGCCTCAACGGTGCTTTTCTGACTTTTTTCAGTCTGTTTCGAAAGAGCGTCTATAGTAGTTTTTACAGTACTTTGCGTCTGTATGCCAATTGTACTGTCACTCTGACGAGCATTGACACGCTTTTCCGTTTGATGCTCATCTACCGCATCAGGTACATCTTTGCGGTCAGACGGCTTCGGCGGGTCTGCGGGATCCGGTTTGTTTGTATCATCGGAAGTTCCCTTACGCGCAACAAGGGCAAACAGCACTCCGGAGTCATTGGTATAGTACAGATTTCCCGCCGCGTCACAGATGACCGATGATGAACTGCCCTTCTGATACTGCTTCTCAGGCGTATAAATCTGCACTGCACCTGCAGAATCACCAAGCTTATATCTCCAGACACCACCGGTTCCGTCGGTGCTCGTGAAATATACATATGTACCGCTATCCTGCTTCGAAACGAGAGGGGCGCTCTGCACTCTGCCTTCTCCCGCATAGACGGTATGCTCTACCGTTAGCGTTTCAAGATTGATAACAGACAGACATGCGCGCGCTTCTCCGCTCGATGTATCTGTTCCGCCTACAAAAACCCTGTTGCCACTAATTGTAGGCGTTGAGAAAGATTCCTGAGCAAAGGAAACCTCTCCTGTTTTGTTCAAGACATCCCCGCACTTTGAGAATACATGCAGCACGCCGTCTTTGGTAACGGCAACATAGGTACCATCTCCGATTGAAGCATCAACCGTATGCGGCAGAGGAATGATTCCTGTTCTAACCGGCGCACCAAGCGCAAGTTCCGCTTTGACGAGCCCGGTTGCGCTGTCAAAAAGAGTGACGTTTCCAGACTCATCACCAACCATGAGCCTATTACCGGCAGCCACGGCGCCAGACCAGTAATATCCCGTCGGCTGATGCGGGCCGTACGCTTTACGCACGAGCCACGAAATTCCGCCATCGGTAAGACTCACACACACGAGTATGCCTGAAGTACTCTCACTCAACATCTTTGTAAAGCCCGCAATAACGGAAGAGCCGTCAGAAGAAACGGTCAGCGATGAAAGCGTTTGATACGTAGCGACATATTCCAGCAGCATCTGAGAGCGCCAGACGCAATCAAGCTCTGTCAACGTGAAGGCTGAAAGACGACCGTCCTCAGTTGGAACAATCATCATGCCTTGAGCAACAATGGGACGGGACGTCCTTGAGATACTGCCTCCTAAAACTACCTTTTTGAGAATGTCACCCGTTGTCGCGTCCACCTTATACAGCATGTTTCCACGCGCAAAATACAGCGCGTTACCTACAATAACTTGATCAGATACGGCAAAGGGCATCTCGCCGTTCATCTGCGGCGCAATAGTCCAGCGAACATCAACGGCGCCGGTAGGAGTAAGGGCGTCTACCGCGGCGGAGTTCTTTCCATTGGGATAGCCGCCCCAGTCGGGCTTCACTTCCGGATGAGAAGCCTGTGGCTTAAGGATAAGTTCCTGTTCTTCAGTGGGAACTGCGGCTCCTGCAATACCGTAGCGCCATTCAAGAGTGGCATTGGCATCAAGAGATGTTTTGTCGACAGTTTTTTGAGACACCTCACGCCCGTTGACAAAGAGTCTCCACTCTATTGTTGTCTGAGTCGTTGCATCTTCTTGAGCAGAAAGAGTCAGATTCTCAAAAGGCGATGTGACGCTGACCAGCTTGCCGTCAGTCATGGTATACGTAAGATTGTGGCTTTTGAGGTAGCGTTCGGTTACCTCAGCAACCGAAGTCCCCTTTTGTATCTCAAGAGACTCATCGGAAGCCCAATATTGCGTCGTACCTTCTTTGTTCTGTCCAACAATCTTGATAGTCACTTGAATGGTAGCTGTATTGTTTGACGTCATAGAGCCTTTAGCGGCTGCATCCAGCGATGATGTATCCGTTGTGTCCGCAGTTTTTTCAGATGGAGTCTGCTCAGCGTCTTTCTGAGAAGACGTGGGATTGTCGGGAGTTTCCTTTGGCGAGAGCGCGCTTTTCTCGGCAGAAAAATTATTGCCGGTATCTGAGGACGTTCTTTCATCATGCGTGCTTTTAGTCGCTGATTCAGTTGCTGATTCGTCAACGTACGCAGAAGCATCTGTCTGGCTAGAAGTCGCTGCATATGCAGACAAAGGCATCAGTGACAGAGCTACTACGAAGGACAAAAGGGTTGCTATGACCCTTTTTCTCATATTAACGAATCCTCCCAACCTGAGGCCGATGAGCCTTATGAGCAAACACTAGAATTCCAATACCCAAAATTACCAGCGGCATGCTGAGAAGTTGCCCCATAGTGATAAAACCACCAAAAAGATATCCAAGCTGCTCATCCGGAACGCGAACAAACTCGATAACAAAACGGAAGATGCCGTAAAGCAGCAAGAACACACCAATGAACGTGCCCTGAGGACGAGGCGGATTTTTCCGGGAAAGCGCGTAAAGTACTGCAAACAGTACTAAACCCTCGAGAATAGCCTCATAGATCTGGGAGGGATGACGGTAAACCGCTCCACCCGTTTCAAACATGACTCCCCACGGAAGATCTGTCGGCTTACCCCACAACTCTCCATTGACAAAGTTTGCACAGCGGCCGAAGAAGAGACCCAACGGAGCGCCGATAGCCGCGAGATCAGCAATGGTGGGAATCGAAAAATGCAAGAAATGGCAGGCAAGCGAACCGCCAACAATGGCGCCAACAAGCCCTCCATGAAAGCTCATGCCAGCACGCGCGAAAATATCAAGTGGATGCTCGAGATAGTACCCAGCTCCATAAAAAATGACATAGAACAGGCGTGCTCCGATAATAACCCCGAATGCAATCCCTAAGAGGATATTAAGGGTATCGTCCGCCGTTATAGTAAGATTCCAGCGGCGCGCGGTGCGGTACAGTATGAGACCCGCCAAGGTAAAACCAGCAAGATAGGCAAGGCCGTACCAGCGGACGGAGAGCGCTCCAATCGAAAAAGCAACAGGACTTAAGGATTTGTAGAGTTCGTCAAGATACACGTTCTTCTCGCCACCTAATCCTGAAGGATGTGCGAGGGGGTAGCTCCACGCTGTCCTTGATAATGGCTCCCAAGATTTTTGGAGCCGTAGGGTCGCTCAACAGGCGAACTCATGCGCTCAAAAGAAAGCTGACCCACACGCATGCCGGGATGCAAGATGATTGGAAGGTTTGCGACGTTGGAAAGCTCAAGGGTCAGCTCACCGTCCCAGCCGGGATCGACGTAGCCTGCTGTCGAGTGAATCATGAGCCCCAGGCGGCCCAGCGTCGATTTGCCTTCAAGTTTGCCCAGGATATCATCGGGAATAGCGATGCGCTCAAGCGTAGTGCCTAAGGCAAACTGGCCTGGATGCAGGACAAACACGTCGCCCTCAGGTACATCGATAGATTCCGTAAGGCCTTCCTGCGAGGTCAAAGGATCAATGAACGCGTGGGTGGAATTTCGAAAGATTCTAAAGTTTGAACCGAGACACACATCGACAGAAGCAGGCTGGATATTTTGTTCAAGCAGCGGCTCAATAATAATACGACCAGCTGAAAGTTCACTCTTAATATCATAGTCTGAGAGGACCAAAGCGTCCGCCTTTCATCAAAACCATCGTATGTAAACAGAGCGGCCAAAAGCGTGCGGCAAGACTCTCTGTACGCCATAAACCGTACCCTATGAAGTATACGGTAACACGCCCACCTAAAGGAGAAGGAGGGCGTGTTTAAAATTGCGCTGCCATCGCAGGAATTACAATATATTTCTACAATTCTTTCTACAATTCGCGTCATCTGAGACGCGCAACGTCCAATGCAACGCCGATTCTACATCATCGCAGGTCTGACATGGGTGACGCCGGGAACATGTTCGATGAGGATACGCTCAATGCCTTCGGACATGTCATAGGCAGACATGGGGCAACCGGCACAGGCTCCCGTCATCTCAAGCGTTACCGTTCCATCATCGTCCACATCAATCAGTTCAACATCTCCGCCATCCGCCTGCAGACTCTGACGAATAACGTCAAGCGTAGCTTCCAAAAGTTCCCTGTTGACTGCCATATCATTCTCTCCTTGCTAAAAAGCTGCCGTAAACGCTCCTATCATACCCAAAGAATGGCAAATGATACGATTAGCCGATAGACGAGAAGAGATGCCCCTCGCTGGCTCCTTCGAGGCGGTTCGGCAGAGGCTCGCCCTTGAGAGCGGCACGTACCGCCAGACACACGCGCTCTACCTCCGACGTTGTCTGCCTGAGATCAAGCAACGTCGCATCAACCATCAGACGAGAAACACCACTTGAAAGCAGCACTGCCACCTCAGGAACCGCGTCAAACGGCTTGGGACTCCAAATGCGCGAGCGTCCGTGAAGGTCCGTTATCACGGGCATGTAGTCATTGTCTATGCCGCAAAGGTAGTGGGGCTCAAGGCGCAGCTTGCACATATCGCAGTCATGTGCGCACTTCCCTGTTGACATCAACACACAATGCTCCGAGGTCATGGTACGCGTACGACCGCTGACCAGGTATCCAACAGGAACAGAAGCGTTTTTTGCAAGGTGAATAATTTCCGCAAGCGTCAGCTCAGAGTTAAGCCAAACGCCGCAAGCTCCCCTGCCAGCCAAGGCTGCAAGCGCATAGTCGTTGTGGATAGGAATACATTCGCGAATCTCAGGAGCCGCGCCCTGTGCATACGCCAACGCCAACTCGGAAATATTGCCGACAGCTACGGGTATCCCGCTGCGAATGAAGGAATCAAGGCGCTCGTGGTCCACCTCGCGGCAGACCTCGTCAAGCCACGGTATGATGCGCTGTTTCAGCTCCTGCGGCCACGCGTATTCCTCAAGTACGTCAGCGGTTGCATAGAGACGACTCGCGCCCGCGTCAAGCGCGGCATAAGCTTGGCGCGGAGAAACCACCAGAGCGCATACCTCCGCAGGAGCCACTCGCGGGCAATCAGAAGTGAGATCTTTCACAAGCGTTGTCTCAGTGCCGGCAGCATGACGTTCCTTTTCAGCAGCGCGGCACTCTTTTTCAGCAGCGCGGCGCGAAAGGGGCGCCGTGTGTTTCTCGCGGCTGCTATATGCGGCAAGAATTTCTTTTTCAAGCGCATCGCAGGCCTTCGCGCGCACTGTGTGAACAGCAGAAAAGCTCATACCGCAGCCCATGTCAAGTTCGATGTCAAAACAGACGGGGTCAAAAGGGGTCGCACCCATGCGGCCTACATGCTCCGTAAGTTCAGCGGCGCTGACCGCCTTGGTACGAGCTGCCTCAACGATAAAGCCTTCAGCGCAAGCGGAAAAGGTGCCGTCTGCGGTAGTGAGCTCAACAGCAAACGGCCGACCAACTTTTGCAAAAACGCGTACGGTAACGGCGCGTTTACGGGGATAGTCACATGAGGAGATTTGCTCCGCCTTTAAGCGCGCCGCCTCGGAGCGAATCACACGCACGATGGAGCCTGGCTGCATCACACGAGCGGCTCTGACCGTCAGGGTATCTCCAGGCGCGGCTTCACACGGCGCCAAGGCAGTCAGGAATTTAGTCGGGTCATCAAGGGGTCTGATTTCGAGCAGGTCTCCTTTGCCGATGGGCGCGTGCACCGTCACGTCAACGTCCGCCTGTTTGTAACGACGCAACTTGACGCGGCCACCGTTGAGCCCTCCCTTTTTCTCAACAGCATCTTCAAGCGTGCGGCCACCAACAACCTCGCCGACCGTCTCGCCACGGTTATTTGACCGCTCGTAGCTCATCATTTCATTGCCTGCGGTTCCGTGCAGATATGCGTCAGTCAGCCCGCGATTAAAGGAACGCTTAAGCAGGCGATGGCGGCAGGCCGCAGCAGTAGCGGAGTCTTTGCCGGTCACCAAGGTGTCAAGCGCTTCTCGATACGCAAAGACCACCGAATAGACGTATTCGGGAGCCTTCATGCGGCCTTCAATCTTGAGCGAACCTACGCCCGCTTGCGCTAACTCCGGCAGGTCGTCAATGGTGCAGTAATCCTTGGGACACAACAGGCGGTCAAACTCCGGGCGTGAAACAACCGTATGCGCAGCGTCCATCAGCACATACGGAAGACGACAGGGTTGTGCGCAAGCGCCGCGGTTGGCGGAGCGGTCCCCGCGCATGGAGCTCATATGGCAGATACCCGAGTAGCAAAAACAAAGTGCGCCGTGGCCAAAGCACTCCACTTCAACGCCTTCTTGGGCGATACGGGCAATTTCTTGCAGGGTCAATTCACGAGAAAGCGTCACGCGGCAGGCACCAATTTCACGACAGAATGCAACGCCACGCGCGTCATGAATGTTCGCCTGCGTGGAAACATGGCACTCCATCTCAGGCCAGGTTGCTCTTACCTGTGCCAGAAGACCCCAGTCTTGAATGATGAAGGCATCGGCGCCTAACAGCCACGCGCGGCGGACAAGCCTCAATACGCGCTGCATCTCGTCCCATTTGACTACCACATTGACCGTCACATACACGCGTGAGCCAGCAAGGTGTGCACGTCTGCACGCCGCCGCAAATGAAACATCGTCAAAGTTATCAGCGCTGCGCCGCGCATTGAAGCTACTACCAAGGCCGCAGTAGATAGCATCAGCGCCTGCCGCCAACGCCGCATTGAACGCGGCGGGACCTCCCGCCGGAGCGAGAAGCTCCATGGAGGCGGCTGCGGGCAGCGGATCTGCCGTTTGAAGCGCACTTGATGAAGCCTGCGTCCATGAGGCTTCATTCATACGGTTTTTCTCGCCGGGAACAAGCGCGCGCTCACGGCGGTTTCGTTCATTCATCTATATACCTTGCTCAAATGCTGCTATCGGCCAAATTGCTGAGTACTGTCGTGCAGACTCAGCCGCTTACCTTTGTATCGCGGAAAGTGGCGGATGCACCATATCCTTATCGGAAAGGATGACACGCGCGGGATCAAAGCTCTTCTCGCCGAGAAAAGCCGGCCAGACGATACCTATCTCGGGATCGTTCCACATAACGCCGCCTTCATCGCCTGGATGATAGGTGTCGTCACACTTGTAGCAAAACTCAGCTTCGTCTGAAAGCACCAAAAACCCGTGCGCGAAACCTCGCGGAATAAAGAATTGGCGACGGTTTTCCGCAGAAAGGGTAATTCCTTCCCACATACCCCAAGTAGGGCTACCTGCACGCAAATCAACAGCTACGTCAAAAACAGCGCCACGTATGACCCGAACAAGTTTCGCCTGGGGATGCGCAATTTGAAAATGAAGTCCCCGAAGCACACCCTGCACCGAAGAGGATTGATTATCCTGCACAAAATTCGCGTCAATACCGCCTGCGAGAAAGTCTTCACGGCGATAGGTCTCCATAAACTGCCCACGGCGGTCGCCGTACGCCTTCACGTCAACTACTACTACGCCCTCAATTGAAGTGGGGGTAAACGTGAAATTGCCCGATGTTACGGAACGTCCTGTCAATTCAGCCACAATACGGCTTCCCTTCCTGTATGACCTACTTGCTGTCTCACCGCTTGCTTGGTGACCCGACAGATAACTATACTCAAACAAGCAGACAACTCAAACAAACAGCCAATGAGTACGCTATTATTATTCCAGTAAAACTCTGACCGGACCGCACAGAAGGAACATCGTGAGGATTCTTGCAATCGTCCCCGCATACAACGAAGAAGCTTGTATCGCGGATACTGTTACCGAATTGACGCAGACATGCCCATTCATCGATTACGTCGTCATCAACGACGGATCAGCCGATAATACGCTGGCCATCTGCCGCCGAAACAACTTCAATTACATAAGCCTGCCAGTCAACGGCGGGCTTTCAGCGGCATTTCGTGCCGGCATGCGCTATGCCAAAGACCATGGGTACGACGCGGCCGTGCAGTTTGACTCTGACGGCCAGCATATGCCGCAATTCATCCCCGTCATGGCAGAAGCGCTCGAGCGCGACCATGCAGATATTGTGATCGCATCCCGCTTTGTGACTAAGCAGCGCGGATCAAGCGCTAGAGAGATTGGCTCCAAGCTTATCAGCTGGCTTATCAAACGCAGTACCGGGCAGAGTATCACCGATCCAACATCCGGCATGCGCATGTACAACGCCTCAATGATTGATATCTACGCTCGTTCGTTTGATTTCTCTCCGGAGCCAGATACTATTTCGCTGTTAATGCGCAAGGGCGCGCGAGTCAGCGAAATTCAGACCGAGATGCGCGAACGTCAGGGCGGCAAGAGTTATCTCAACTTTTACAGCTCCATCGTCTATATGGCGCGCACGTGTCTTTCACTTCTTCTGTTCCAGTGGTTTAGATAACCTGAGATAAGGTGGTCTCATGTCCATAATGCTCCGCATTTCTTTGCTTCTTGGCGCCCTCTTTGCGCTCGGCATCGTTATCCACAGCGTTCGCAAATCGCGAATTCGCATTTCGGATTCGGTATTCTGGGTTACATCGGCGACCCTTCTTCTGCTGTTCGCCCTTATCCCGCAGATTCCTTTTTTCTTTTCTCAACTTTTTGGGTTTGTCTCAACCAGTAACTTTGTTTTGGTCGTTGTTATCGCCCTGATGCTCATCAAACTGTTTCACCAGTCCTGCAGCATCTCACAACTGACTCATAAGGTCGAATCACTTTCCGCCACAATCGCCCTTCACGACAAAGAGCTGCGTGACGAGAAGAACCTCGATCACATTACCGATTCCAACCACTCCGTACGGACGTAGGGTTTAACGCTCTGCCGCCTCATCGGATCCGCTGCCGGCAGCGTTGTTGATAGAGCCGGATTCGACATTGACTCCACGCAATCCCAGCGCACAAAAAACGCCGAATACTATGGCAAGCACCAAAAGCGATGCGTCATACAGAAGGCAGGCGCCCATGATGCCCCACGTTGTAATGAAGTAACTTGAGGCCACAAAAGCAAAACCGGCACCGCATGCGTAACTCACCAAAACACCGACCTGTTTTCTCATCGTAACCACGGCATAATAGAGGATTACCGTAAGCGCGTTAAGCCACCCTCCTACCAAAAGCACCATAAGCTCCACTTGATACGGAGAAAAATCAAGTCCGTACAGCGCGCTTAAAACCGGTACCCCCAACGGCCATGCAAGAGCCATCGTAAGTACTGTAGCCAGCGTCACTACGCCGAAACCCTTAAGGATAAGGGACAAAAACGCACCTGTATTTCGTGAGGTCCAGCGCTCGGCCATGTCGGTCAAAAGCGGCTTAAAGACGAAATTACTTAAAAGATTGATGACCATCGCCGGCATAGAGAGCACCGCATAAAACGTCTGATATTCTTTGCTCATAAAACTTGCCATCGCATACTTGGGTGCTCCCACTACATATGTCAGCAAGAATGATCCGGCAAAAAGCGGTGTCGTAGTCAGTAGTAATTTTCCAATAAAGCGCAGATCAAAAGATGGTTTGAGCGACTCCACCGCCTTTGCAGGTGCATAAATCAACACAACCATCACAACTGCGGATGCCGCAAAAGAAACAAGGCAAGCTACCAGCAAGTTCTTAGTAAGCACAACGCCAACGGCAAACGCAATAACCGTCGTCAATACCCGGAAGAAAAACGCACGGCCCGCAATGTCAAGCCGTCCGTGCTGCTGAAACATGCCGTGAAATACGTCTTCGATAACATCAAACAGGCGCAGCGAAGCAATCAGGGTAAAAAGCAATCCCTCGTACGTCAATCCCTGCGTAGCAGCGGAATACACAACTACGCCAACCATCATGCATACCGTTGTAATACAGCGTGCTCCCAGATAAACGCCAAACGGAAACTTTTCTTCCGTATCGGTCGCCTGATACGTGCGAATTTCAAAATGACCGACCACCATAAGCTGCTGCGCAATTGCATACGCCAGCGAGAAAATACCTCCTGCAGCAGCACCCATCGTTTGCGTCACCGCCATCAGCATGAGGACCGTTGACGCAGCGTTCATCAGAGAGCCAAGTGTGTTCCAAAAATAGTTTTTCCGCATTTGCGCCGGAGACGTTTCGATGTTCATGAGCCCTTCTCGCCGTACTTCACTTCACGTTCTACGTTTCCCGTATGTCACTCGTCTCAAACTACGAGTGGCGGGACGTGCGGTCTACATGGTGCCGAAGGCCTTAAAGGCATCCCGGCTTCCCTTGGTAACATCGATGTCTTTCCACTTGCCAAAATCAAGTCTGCCAGGATGATGGTTCTTACGATCACCCTCCGGAGGGAGCTGCATGTAATCACCGTATCCCAACCGCAAAAGCTTGTCGTATTCTTTGGGAAGAACCGTAGTGATGTCTTCAAACGGAACACGAACGGTCGGAAATACATCGCTTTTGCTCATGGTCCAATTTTCGGGATCAGGCTCAACGAAACTGGCGTAAACGTCGGTTTTTTCATGCTCACCAAGACGAGCCGCCCTGTCCCAATGGCTCAAAATGAACTTTGACGGAACATGCAGAATTCGTAAAGCCCAGTGAATCAAAAAACACCCCACGAGAGCCACTTTGCGTTTCCAGCCTCCCAAAGGTATATGCGGCCTGGGTGTTGCGCGCAGGAAATTCAGACGTCCCCAAAACCAGGTATGCCGCCGCGCGCGGGCATATATTTTTGGATCTTGGGGGACCTTGTCGAACGGGAAGATGCCAATGGAGATAGCATAGGTAAACGGACAGCCCATGAACTCGTCAGGTACGCAGACCGTATCTCTCAAAGACAGGTTAGAATTCACCGCAGGAAAGAAGTCGTCGGTACGGCCGTTTTGAATGATGAAATCCGGTCGGATACGCGACGGACCCTCTGAGAGAAACGTCTCATAGTCCTCGCGAAACATCGAAATGTCCACATCGTCATCCCAGGGAATGAAACCCTTATGCCGAATGGCACCAATCTCGGTACCGCCGTACGCTTGATAGGAAATACCCAGCTCACCACAGACACGATCAAGCTCGTCCATCAGCATGGTGGAAAGAATCTGGACCCGGCGCAATTCCTTTGGGTCATCATAGCTTCTATACGTTTCAAATCCCACAAAGACTCCAGCCGACAAGTTTCGGTCAATGTTTCTATAATACAGGTAATAAAACGCTCCACAACAAACGCCTCACGACGGGATGATATCATGTACACATCAGCCGATCACACCTTTGCTATATGCGCCTACGGGGAAAGCCCGTATTTGGAAGAGCTCATCCACTCGCTTAAGGAGCAGACGCTCTCTACTACGCTACTCCTCGCAACCTCCACTCCCAATGATTTGATTCGCGGCCTTTGCGAGAAGTACGACATCAGAATGTATGTCAATGACGGACCCGGAGGCATCGCCGGAGATTGGAACTTTGCCGTCAGCTGCTGCGACACTCCTTTAGTAACTATCGCTCACCAGGACGATATATACAAGCCCGCCTATGCCGAAGAAATGCTTACGCGCATAAACTCTTCAATTTTACCTCTCATATACTTCACCAATTACAGCGAGCTCAGAGACGGGCGTGAAGTGAACGACAACAGACTGTTGAATGTCAAGCGCCGTCTGCTCTATTCCCTTGGCAAGCTTGAAAACGCAGGCAAACGATGGGCAAAGCGACGCGCGCTTGAGCTGGGGTGTGCCATCTGCTGCCCTTCTGTCACCCTCTGCCTCCCCAATCTTGAGCTTCCTGTTTTTGAAGCCGGATTCGGCTCAAACCTCGATTGGCAGGCATGGGAGAAAATCAGCCGCAAGGAGGGGGATTTCCTTTACAACACAAATATTTTGATGCTCCATCGGATTCATGAAGATTCCGAAACCAGCCATCTCATACGCGATAACCGCCGCGAGGCAGAAGACCTTGCAATGCTTAAAAAGTTCTGGCCGGCTCCTATAGCGGAACTTATCAACCTTGCCTACAAAAGAGGTCAAAAAAGCAATGGGTGAGAAAGGCTGTCTTGCGGTCAAGGCCTCTCTGCACCTCTTGAGGCCGCTCCTGCATTTCTTGTATAAGCTCTTGCCCTTCACGAGCGGCGCAGTCGCCTTCCATGCCTTGTATACTTAAAACGTTCTGACCAAAAATCATTGGAGAGCCATGCTTAACTTTGCCGTTGGACCCGTACCATCCGCTGATGAGATTCGCGCGCTGGGCGCACAAGATGTTCCTTATTTCAGAACCCCGGAGTTTTCCGCCGTCATGCTCGAAAACGAGCGGCTCCTCTGCAAGATGGCACATGCTCCAAAAGACTCTCGCGCCGTATTTGTCACGGGCTCCGGCACTTCTGCCATGGAAGCCGTAGTCACAGGTACATTAACCCGCGATGATAAAGCGCTCGTGGTTGACGGTGGCAGTTTCGGACATCGCTTCCGCCAGATGCTTGAACTCCACGAGATTCCTCATACCGCTCTTGAACTTGCCTACGGTACTCCCCTTACCGAAGCCGACTTATCTCCTTTTGACGGCAAAGGCTACACCGCATTTCTTGTCAATTTGGGTGAGACCTCTCAAGGCATCCTGTACGACGCGGACCTTATCGCCCGTTTTTGCGAGAAGAACAATCTTTTTCTCATTGTTGACGGCATTAGTTCGTTTTTAGCTGACCCCTTTGATATGGAAGCCTTAGGAGCAGGCGTACTGATTACAGGCGCGCAAAAGGCTCTTGCCTGCCCTCCGGGCATAGCTCCAATTGTGCTTGCTCCTCATGCTGTCGAGCGCATCACAAACATTAAAGCGCCGTGCATGTACTTGGACCTTAATGCTCTGCTCGAAAACGGCCAGCGGGGACAGACTCCCTTTACCCCTGCCGTCAGCACCCTCATTCAGATCAACAAGCGTCTTCAGATGATTGAAGAAACCGGAGGCGCCGACGCGGAAGTTGCACGCACGGCCACCGTCGCGCGAGACTTCCGTGAGCGCGCAGCGGATCTGCCTTTTGACATGCGCCTTGTTTCTCCCTCGAATGCCGTAACGTTTTTGCATACGCGCACCTATTCCGCAAAGCACATCTTCCAGACCCTGAAAGACGATTACGGTATGTGGGTCTGTCCAAATGGCGGAGCCAACGCCGACACCTCGTTCCGTGTGGGTCATATCGGATGTCACCCGCTCAGCGACAACGCTCTTCTGGTAGCAGCTCTCTTTGATCTCAAGCGTCGAGGTCTTCTGACTCCAAGGAAGTAATCTATGACAAAGGTAATTACATACGGTACTTTTGACCTACTTCATTACGGTCATATCAACCTTCTCAAACGGGCAAAAGAGCTTGGGGACTACCTTATCGTCGGCGTAACGGCCGAGGCCTACGATATGGCCCGCGGAAAGATTAACGTTACGCAATCGCTTTCCGAACGCATCGAAAACGTACGTGAGACCGGTCTTGCCGACGAAATTATTGTCGAAGAGTACGAAGGTCAAAAGATTGACGATATCAAACGCTATGGTATTGACATTTTTGCCATCGGCTCCGATTGGAAAGACAAGTTTGATTACCTTTCCGACTACTGCAAGGTGGTATATCTCGATCGCACCAAAGGTATCTCAAGCACAAGCCTGCGTGCAGAGGACAACCGTCTCAAAGTCGGCCTCATCGGTGACGCTCCCTGGCTGGACAAGTACCGCCGGCAAGCCCGGTTTGTCAACGGCATGGAGATTGTAGGGGTCGCAACTTCCCACAAAGAGTCGCTCGCTAAAGGACTCGCCACACTCCCCTTGGTCACAAGTAACATCGACGAACTTCTCGCCGCCGTAGATGCGGTAATCATCTCTTCCGACCCGCTGTTGCACCACGCGCAGGTGGAGCATGCGCTCAAGGCGGGCAAGCATGTGTTGTGCGAGTCTCCGTTTGCTCTCACGACCCATGAAGGCGAGGCGCTGGCGTCATACGCAAGCGAACACAACCTTGTGCTCCAAGACGCCATCAAGACCGCCTATTCCACGGCGTATCACCGACTCTGTCTGCTGGTCAAGGGTGGGAAAATTGGTAAGGTCGTCTCCGTCGACGCGACTTGCACCACACTCCGTTACAGCAAAGACGACAACGCGGTTTCGGGCGCCAACTGGGGCGGCATGGGCGAATGGGGTCCCATCGCGCTGCTTCCCATTTTCCAGCTTTTGGGCACCGGCTATACATCCAGGCAGATAGTCGCCCGCGGCGAGAAGGGCTATGTGCACGAAGGGGAATTCACCAAGATTGATTTGGTGTACCCGAATGCGGTTGCCTCCATGAAGGTAGCTACCGGCGTTAAATCTGAAGGCGAACTGATCGTCTCCGGCACCGATGCCTACGTGTATGTCCCCGCGCCCTGGTGGAAGACTGACTACTTTGAAATCCGCTACGAGAACCCTGCCGACAATAAGCGCTACTTTTATCAGCTTGAAGGCGAAGGATTTCGCTACGAACTCATCACCTTTGTGCAAGCGGTATCCACGGGTCGGGAAAATTCTTACATCACGCGAGACATTTCATCCGCACTCTGTCAGATTATGGGCGACTACTACAACAACCCTGACACCCTCAGAATCGACTAAGTTTTCTCCTAAGATTCTCACTTGATTTTGAGTTCGCGCCAGTCGGGCGTCGCTGAGAGCACCGTACCTATAATGATGACGATACAACACACTGCGGCTAGCGGCGTCGGTATCGCCTCAGGCATGATGGCCGGCAGCAGCACGCCCGCAAGAGCCGCAAAAATAACAGCCCATGCAGAATACGAAATGTTCAGCGCCATGCCGCGAGAGGCTCCAATAGCGTCAATCGCTTTGTAGTAGAAGAGATACGATACGGTACCGGCTAAAGCAGCGAGAAGAACAACGACATTTGCCGGCGACACCGCCGTCTGAACGGCAAAGCCAAACGAACCCGTCAGGGGAACCACAACAATGCCATAGGCAAGAGCTGAAGTGGTCTCGCGAATCTGAAGCGCAGTTTCATTGTCAACGGCGGCATCTTGCATACCCCAGGCTAAAATGACCGCCTCAGAACCCCATCCAAAAACGCAGGCGCAAACGCCGATGATGCCAACGACTACGTTGCCGTTCCCGGTAACAGCATCGGCTGAAGTAAGCCCCATAAGCATGACGCCCACAAGCGCCGCGAGAAGTGCCAGCACTTGTTTGAGATTCATGCGTTCCTTCAGCAAAAGCCAGGCCAGAACCGAACCAACCGCAGGATAAAAAGCGGAAATAGCTGCTGTATAACCCGGTCCGATATTGTTGATGGCCGCAAGATAGCCACTCATACCGATAGGGCCACCAAGCAGCGCGCCAAGCATAACCACTTTTCCACTGCGCGTTTTCAGAGCGGAAACGGTATCTTTCAGACGTCCCCGAGCGCCCATGAATACCAAGAGGATCAATGCTGCAAAAACATCATGCGCACACGCGCTGACAATCGATGCCTGAGACGCGTCAAGATACGGCGCCATGCCAAGAGCCACACCTAAAATTACCGTATCGACCGCCCAAAGGATGCCGCTCGCCAATCCGTATTGCATAGTAAGGTCCTGCCTTCCCGTCCGATGCCTTACGCTTGATTTTCTTCATACCAGCTCAGAAGCCGGTCTACATACTGCGCGGCGTAGCGGTAATAGATAAAGAACCACTCGCCCACATTTTCGCCTTCAGCCTCTTTAACAAGTGACCAAAGGTACCAGCACCATCCTGCGAAAACCACATAGCTCCAGAAGTGACGACGCTCTTCAAACGTTGCAGCGCGTCCGAAATAATAGTCAATGGCTTTGTTGGCTTCCTCATCGGAAAGCTCGCAGCATACTGTAAAGGTGCCGAAATCACTTGCCTCATCAGACATGCCCGCGTATTCCCAATCGATCAGACTGCAGGTATCGTTCTCATCAATAAGGAAGTTGAGACAGAAAAAGTCATTGTGGGAAATGACTGTTTTGGCATGGTCAGCATCGGCATACGCTTTAAGTTTCAAGACCTTCTCGCGCAGCTCAAAATAACCGGGAACCTCAATGGGGCCGCGTTCCTTTAAGACCTTCTCATAGCTGAGGCCTTCATCAACAAAGCTGAAGTGCCGCTGAAGCACAGCTCCGCTCTCGTGAAGCGTACGGTCCATCTCCATGGCTCGCCGCAGATGCTCAAGATCATGGGGATCAAGATTCTTTGCGTTGTTCACAAAGTGAGATATTTTCCATCCCTCTTTTTGATCTTCGTAGATAAACGTATTATCAAGGCCCAGCTCTCGAGCAAGGCGAAGACCTGCCTCTTCGCCTGCTCGGTCAACAAGCTTCTCCGTTCCGACACCGGGATGGCGATACACGTACTCTTGCGCATGCTCGCCATAGCCAACCGTAAAATGGGCGGAAAGATTGGTAAGTCCCTGCTTGAGTGGATAAAAGTCATGAATGTCGGATTTCTCGCAGTGCAGTACAGAAACGATGTTGTCAAATATCTCGGAATCAATGTTTTCAATAAAGGTCGGATCAAATTCACGCAGTTCATCAAGGGAGTCAAACTCATTGATAACCCCATCGGGGTATTTGCGAATAGCCATAGGAAGCTGCTTGATATGGTCAGCGTAGATATCTTCCCACAGTTTATCGGCAGTCTCCGGCCTGTCGTAAACCGCCTCGAGAATCTCAACGAATCGTTTTGAGAAAGCACGGTCAAAATACACATGTCCAAGCATGACCCACGCGTCAAAACCACCAATCTCAACGCCAGTGATACGACCTCCCGGCCCCTCTTTCAGGCACCACTCTTTCGTAGGTCCCGCGACATAAGCAGCCGAGTAGTACGCGCCATACACGTAATGTTCAAAGGGATTGACGGTAAAGTAGTCGTCTGATGAACAGACATAGGTATTGCCCAGTTGATTTCTGACGTGCCAGAGCGTCGAGTTGTTATTGCGCGTCGCATAGTCGGGGTTGACCACAATGGTAACGCCGTATTTGCCCGCAAGGTAAAAGAAGTACTCCTTCTTGTATCCCACAACCACGGTGATATCAGTGATGCCCGCCTCCATAAGCTGGAGAATCTGACGTTCAATCAAAACTTCTCCACGCACTCTTAATACGCCTTTCGGCTTTTCGTATGAGATGGGAGCAAAGCGAGAAGAAAGTCCCGCCGCCATAATAATGGCATTGTCGACGGCATACGGTTTAAGCGCTTCCAGGCCCTTTCGAGTGATCATGCGGTCTTCAATGAGTCCTTGATCCTCAAGACTTTTGACAGCAGCGTTGACCGTTCCAAGCGAAAGCTCCGTTGCCTCAGAAAGCTGACGCTGGCTGAGCTTTTCATTTGTACTCGCAAACATCTTCAGAACAGTAAAAACATTCTTTGTCAGTGCCATACAACCTCCCTGCGTTCATACCTGTGCAGCATCGTAACTGCCGGTATAACGCCATAGTACTACTAACGTGTTCAATTTATCAGCATTATAACAATAATTTGAACACAGACGCAAGAAAAAACGCTACCTGCATATACGACAGGTAGCGCTTTAACACACGTCAGATATTCAGAGCGTCTCAGTACGGCCCGAAATCCAAACGGGCGGGATAATGGTTCTTGCGTTTCTCGACAGGCGGAAGCTGCATGTAATCACCATACATGAGTTCAAGCTGGTGTTCGAGATCACGCGGGAAGGCGACCATCATACCTTCGTACTCAAGTTTCTTTACTGGAAAAATATCATCAAGATAATACGTCTGCGTCCATTTATTGGTGTCGTTCATATAGGCAATACGCTTGGTCTTTACCTGCGCATAGCGGTTACGAGCCTCTTGCTCACGTTTATACATGTTGCGTGTCGAGACGTGAAAAAGCTTACAGACGCTTCTGCCGATTACCACGCCGGCGCGCAATAGCTTGCCCTTGATGCCGTCAGCAATAATGACGGGATGCGGCACCTCGACAAGAATGCGCATGTGCGACCAGAACCATGTGTCATTCGCTTGCTTTTTGTAAGCTTTTTCATCATCCGAAACATTGTCAAAGCAGTACACGTCTAAGAAGATGCCCAAATCAAGCGGAAGCGTTGCAAGCGCCTCTTCGCAGAACTGCGTTTCCTTGAGCATGATACGCGTCGTGGGAAACGGATAGTTGCTGTCGCGCTCCGTATTGATAATGGTGTACTTGTCAGCCCATTCGCGATCGTATATCTCAAGCAGCTTGTGGAAATCCTCAGCCGGAAGCGCAACGTCGATATCGTCATCCCAAGGTATAAAACCCTTATGGCGCAAGGCGCCGATACCTGTTCCCGCAATACCAAAATAGCGAAGGTTATGCTGCTCACATGTATCAATAAAATCCTTGAAAATCATGCGTTCAACGCGCTGCAGATGGTGCAGGGTTTCTTCATCGTATTCGCGCATTATCGCCCCTCGTACATTTTCTTGTAATACTCCTGATAGGACCCGTTTATCACATGCTCGACCCACGTACGGTTCTCAAGGTACCACGCAATCGTTTTGACGATCCCCTCTTCAAATGGAGTTTCCGGATACCAGCCAAGTTCTTCTCGGATTTTATCGGGCGCTATGCCATAGCGGCGGTCATGACCTTTACGGTCTGTCACATGCTTGATAAGGCTCTCATTGATTGCGGCATCGCCGGTCGCACGAGCTACCTCGAAAATAATTCGCTTCACAATGTAAAGGTTATTTCGCTCATTGTGACCGCCGACATTGTATACCTGTCCCAAGCGCCCCTTTTCAAGCGCCAGAGCAATAGCCTTGCAGTGGTCATCCACATACAGCCAGTCGCGCACATTGAGTCCGTCTCCATACACGGGTAACTCGCGATGATCCAGGCAATTCTGAATCATGAGCGGAATGAGCTTCTCAGGGAACTGATAAGGCCCGTAGTTGTTGGAACAACGTGTGATAATCGCCGGGAACCCATAGGTATCAAACCACGCCTGCACAAACATGTCCGCGCTTGCCTTTGAAGCGGAGTACGGACTGTGCGGAGACAGCGGCGTATCCTCACGGAAAAACGCCTCAGGATCGTCCAAAGGCAGTGACCCGTATACCTCATCGGTTGAAACCTGCAGGTACGTATGGTCACCAAAACCACCGCACCCATCATCCCATGCTGCTCTCGCGACACTCAGGAGCGCCACCGTTCCCATCACATTGGTATCTGCAAAAGCCCCCGGATCTTCTATGGAGCGGTCAACGTGACTCTCAGCAGCGAAATTTACCACATACTGAGGATCATACTGCTCAAAAAGACGTGCGAGAGACGCTCGGTCGCGTATGTCTACCTGCTCAAAGACAAGACGGGCATCTCCCTCGTAAGCGCTTAAATTCTCAAGATTGCCCGCGTAGGTCAGTACATCCACATTAACCACGCGAACATCCTCGCGCGTGCGCAGCAGATAGTGGATGAAATTCGATCCAATAAAACCGGCGCCTCCGGTCACCAAATATGTGTTCACACTATCCTCTTCCAACCGTTGTAAGATAGGCGGCAAGGGCTTCTTGCCAAGTACGCATTTCATTTCCAATAGTAGCAATCAGGTGCGCATTTTCCAAAGAGGAGTATGCGGGGCGAGAAGCGCTTTCAGGGTGCATCTCTTTCCATTCTGCCGAGCTTACACGCTTGATACGACAGTCAAGTCCGCTTCCTTGCATAATCGCTTCCGCAAAATCAGCCCAGGAACAGGTACCCTCATTGGTGCAGTGATAGATTCCATAGTTCTCGGTTACGCCCAGGGCGCAGAGCTCGTAGGCGAGATCGTTGGCGCTCGTGGGGTTACCAAACTGATCGTCTACCACGCATATCTCATCGTACTTCTCGCCAAGAGAGCGCATGGTCGCGACAAAGTTCTTACCCACATATCCGTACAGCCATGCCACGCGCACGACAAACGTGCGGGGATTTGCGGAAAGTGCCAGTCCCTCACCGGCAAGCTTTGAGCGTCCGTAGGCTGAGATTGGCGCCGGCGCGTCCGCCTCGGTTCGCGGACGCGGATCAGTGCCGGGAAATACGTAATCTGTTGAGACGTGAATAAGTTTTGCTCCCATGCGGTTACAGGCACGGGCCAGGTTCAGAGGTCCCAGCGCGTTGGCGGCGAAGGCTTGATCAAAGTGCTGCTCGCAGCCATCAACATTCGTCAGAGCGGCGCCGTTGATGACAAGGTCGTATGGATCGTGAGTCGCAAACCAAGCATCAACGTCCTCATACTTTGAGATATCAAGCTCATCGATATCAATATAGTCAACATTCGCGTCTCTATATGCGGAAGAAATCGGCCCTATCTCAGCCTGTCCAGTCTCAAGCAGGCGCTTAAGTTCATTACCCAGTTGTCCATGGGCGCCGGTAATAAGAATCCTCACGCTATTCTCCCCTTTCGCTCGGGACTACGCGGCCTTCGGCAACGCTTCTGAGGTGTTTGCCATAATCAGACTTGCCGTAACGCTCTGCGCATTCAACGAGCTTCTCGCGGTCAATCCAACCGTTGTCAAAGGCGATTTCTTCCGGAACGGAGACGGGCAGTCCCTGCGCTGTTTCTACCGCTCGCACGAAGGTAGAGGCCTCAAAAAGCGACTCCATAGTGCCGGTATCAAGCCAGGCAAAACCTCGTCCCAGTGTCACCACGTCAAGCGCCCCGTCTTCTAGGTAGAGCCTGTTGAGGTCGGTGATTTCATACTCACCGCGCGCGCTCGGCTTGACCTGCTTCACCATTTCGGTTACGCGAGCGTCATAGAAATAGAGGCCTGTTACCGCGTAGTTTGATTTGGGGTGCTCAGGCTTCTCTTCAATAGAAATGGCATTGTAGTCCGCGTCAAACTCAACCACGCCAAAGCGCTCGGGATCATCTACATGGTAGCCAAACACCGTTGCTCGGCCGCACTTCTCGGCTTTAGCAGCCGCGTCCCGGACAAGCTTGGAAAGTCCATTTCCATAGAAAATATTGTCGCCTAGGATAAGCGCGCAGGGATCAGCACCGATAAAATCCTTGCCAATCACAAACGCCTGCGCTAAACCGTCAGGAGACGGCTGCTCGGCATAGCTGATGGAGATGCCAAAATCTGATCCGTCACCCAGCAAGCTCTCAAAGTTGGGCAAATCGCGTGGCGTTGAGATAACCAGCACGTCGCGAATGCCTGCAAGCATAAGCGTTGCCAGCGGGTAATAAATCATGGGCTTGTCATATACCGGAAGCAACTGCTTAGATGTCACTGTTGTCAGCGGATAGAGTCTTGTGCCGCTTCCACCCGCAAGAATAATGCCTTTCATGCTTCCTCCCGCCGTCATCGTCTCAAATCCCATCACATCTTAATCGATTGCCGTTATACGGTACAGGCGATACGGCCCCCCTGAAAGCACTGTCTCAAAGCCAGGCGTATCATCGGATATCTTAAAGTCAGGTAAGTCATATTGCTCATGACCGAGCTGGATTGGGTTCTCATAATCAAGCACCAGCACATAGTGAGCACCCACTTTCTTTATGGCCTTTTGCACCTCAGGGTCACTTGCCACCTTAGTAATTCTGGTTCGGATAAGTCTGCTTTCCGGGGTTTCTCTCTCCTCAATCTTGTTGCGGTAATAGACGTTCATGCCATTGACGGCATAGGCCATCATTGAGCCGTCGAAGGGATTGTTGAGCACTACCTCATCGCCTGTAATCTCTTTTGCCTTAGTAACAAAATCCTGCTCATACACCGAATAGGGCATCCATCCTTCTGGAGCGTAAGCTTCGTGCATATACTGGATGCCCCAGCGAATCTCACTCTTTTCGTGAGCGGGCAGCTTGAACAAATCCCAGGGACTCATAAGGCAGCAAAGCCATACCACGGCCAAAATTGAGCTTATCCCCGCCTTTACCACCATCGCACCGCGAGAAGGACGTATGTGTTCTGAGGCATCCACTCCAGGTGCGGTATCTTTTTCTCCGGCGTTTTTCCCGAACGCAAGGCGGCGAATACCGCTCGCGATAAGCGATACGAGACCTGCCGATGCGTCATAGACACCTAGCGCAACTATGGGAGCGGCGGTTATAACAACCATGGCAGCCGTTCGCTCCGGATCGGTATACCAAAAGCCCGTCAAAAAGCGCTTCACGGCGATATTTTCAGACAAACTTGCGACAAACTGAATCGCAACAAAGATAAAGGAGAGTGTGAGCCAGCGGTAACTGCGTTTACAGCAGCAATGCGCGAAACCTATCCAGAAGAATACCGAGTAGAAGAACACTGGCATACCCATCAGCAGGCCGAAGTTCAAAATATTGGAGAGCACCTTATCAGGACTGGACGAAAGATCCCAAAGGAAGTTAACTGTCGGCCGCATAAAAGGAGCGTTAAGCACCGCAATCCAGGCAAGTACCGCAATAAGGAAGAACCCGGGAATTGACGCACTAAGCACTTTTGGCTCAACCGAGCGATCAAACCCAAAGCTTCTGACAATCCGAGGAATAAGCGATACCAAAATGTAAGGAAATACCAGCACCGCCCAGAAGAAATCAGCGTTCGGCTGCATGCACAGCATACCAAGCAACGCAATCACAAGCAGAACAAGGCCACAGGCAGAGAAGATCTTCTCGCCACCTTTATGCTCAGCCTCGCTCAGAGCCTTGAAATGAGTTCCCTTCCCAACCGTGGCTTTTCGAGCCCTTTCATCGAAGCCTCCTGTGGACGCCACAAAAAGGTAAACGCAGGCAGGAACGCAGCAGAAGGCAATCACATTAGGATAGATGCCATGTACCGTAACCGCACGAATCGGGAAGGCAATGTTCGCAAACACCGCCGCGGCAACCGCGATAGAACCAATAAGCTTTTGCTTTCTGAATATGCCTTGAAACAGCGCAGCTATACCCACCGGATATACGATGGCGACAAATACGAACCACACCGCATTTTCCGCTACAGTCGCTCGAACATCCATGACGCGTGCAACCACCACAGCAAAAATATGGAAGGCGTACGGATAAAAGCTTTCATCAACAAAAGGAAGCTGCTGAGCTGGAAGAGAACCGCTGTAGAACGACGCATGGAACATGGAGTACACGCCTGAGTTCATACTACGTGCAATGTAGTCGAGATGAGCATAGTTATCGGCGCTCTGTAAAAACCACGCGGGATTTCTGATGGCCTTGTGAAATATGACCGCAAAAAGCACTGACGTTATGCCGGCGGTTATGAGAAAAAACTTCCAGTCAAGCTGCTCGGGTATCTCAGATTTCCACTTGAAACGCCTTCTGCAAAACTCCGCCACGCCAAAAATAAGCGCACAGAGCACACACACGCCCACCAAAAGAGGAATAATCCCCTTAAAACCGAGCGGATATATCACGATGCCTGAGATTGAAAAGAGCGCTCCGGATATCGCGGGCGCAACCACCAGTGAAGTTACCGGCTTGCTCTTAAGCGAAAGAACAACCAGAAACCCGGGAAGGTATACGAACAGTACGGTAATAAGCAGGACGAGCGCAAACTGTCTCCACATGGCCGTCACCTATACCAATTTTGCGAAACGCCGCTTTCCGGCTTGCAACACCGCATGGGCGAGAAGCGCCGGCTCAACATTATATGACTTTGGCACCAAAGCCTTTCCGTTGATCTTGACGCCGCCCCCGTCAATCAGACGGCGCGCGTCTCCCGCTGAAGCTGAAAGCTTGGTTTCAACCATCAATTTGGGCAGATATACGAGACCCTGGTCATTCAGCGTCAGTTCGATGGCAAACTCGGGGACATCTTCTGGAATCTCATGCTTCTTAAAGAGCGTATCAAAAGCGGCCTCCGCGGCAAGCGCGGCGGACGCTCCATGATAGAGCTCAACGATATTGCGGCCGAGAGCGCGTTTGAGCGTATATGGATCAGCTGTGTTGTCTTCAAAGCTCTTGTCGATAGCGTCAACCTCATCGATCGTAAGCGTTGAGCAAAGACGATAATAGCGAGGCACCAGCTTATCAGGGATGGACATAATCTTGCCGTACATATCGGCAGGTTCATCAGTGAGGCCAATGTAGTTGCCGTAGGATTTTGACATCTTTTTGACGCCATCGGTGCCCTCAAGCAGTGGCATCGTGAGCGCGATTTGAGGCTCCATACCTTCATCACGCATGAGGTCACGACCGGCAAGCAGGTTGAAAATCTGGTCGTTTCCGCCCATTTCAACATCAGCCTTAATCATGACCGAATCGTATGCCTGCAGCACCGGATAGATAAACTCATGCAGCGCAATGGACTGCTGGTTGTGGTAACGCTTGGAAAAATCCTCACGCTCCAGGATGCGCGCAACCGTAAATTTGCTCATGAGACTGAGCATCGTCTCAAGGTTCATCGGCTTAATCCAGTCGCCGTTATGGACAACGACCGTGCGCTCGGGATCGAGAATCTTCATAGCCTGTTCGACATACGTCTGCGCATTAGCTTCAACCTGCTCCGACGTCAGAGAAGGCCTTGTGGAATCCCTTCCGGACGGATCACCGATAAGGGCCGTGCCGTTGCCAATGATAAGCGTGACCTTATGTCCGAGGTCTTGAAACTGTCTCATTTTGCGCAGCGGAACCGCATGTCCAAGATGCAAATCGGGGCTGGTTGGATCGACGCCAAGCTTAATGTTGAGAGGTTCGCCCTTTGCGAGTTTTTCTTTCAATCCTTCAAACGGAACGATTTGCATCGTACCTGACGTAATGACTTTAAGCTGATCTTCAATTGGAAGCACGAATCTACCCTTTCGCATACGGCGACGTTCAATACTGTTATGAAGCACACGTTTTTCGCGGCATAAACTACCTCTAACAGTCTACATCAATATAAAGCTGTCTTTTTTCATGGAAAATGACAATTGCGCTATATAATTGTCAGGACTATGACAAGGAGGCGCAATGGGTATCAGGACCCGTCGAGCACATAAGCACGCAAATACGCACGTAGTAGGGTTTGGTATAGCAGGATTTTTTGGGTTTCTTGCTCTTCTCGCCCTCGCTTTTGCCCTTTCCATGGGCGCGGTTATTTCCACATGGTTGGATGATTTGCCCGATTACAACTCTGCAGACGCATATCTTGTCGCAGAACCTACACGGGTCTATGACGCAAAAGGCAATGACATTGTCGACTATTACCTTCAACAGCGCCGCTCAGTGACGCTTGATCAGATTTCCCCATACGTCATACAAGCGACAATCGATACTGAGGATCGCCGTTTTTATCAGCATAGCGGTATTGACGCCTGGGGTATCACCCGCGCGGCTGTCGGCGCTTTGACCGGCGGCGGCGAAGGAGCGTCCACCATCACGCAGCAGCTGGTCCGCAACACGGTTCTTTCAAACGAGCAGTTCGAGCGCTCCGCCAAGCGCAAGGTGCGCGAGGCGTATATTTCCATTCAGATGGAGAAAAAATTCTCCAAGGATCAAATCCTCAACATGTATCTGAATACCATCTACTACGGCAACGGCGCCTATGGCATTGAAGCCGCCTCGATTATCTACTTCAACAAGCACGCCAATGAGCTCACCCTCGCTGAAGCGGCCACCCTTGCCGGCCTTCCCCAGGCTCCTTCTTCCTACGATCCCACAGTCAATCCCGAAGCCGCAAAGGACCGCCGCAACACCGTCCTTGAGCGCATGCATCGGCAAGGCGACATCTCAGATGAAGAATACGAGAGTGCCATCAATGAAGACCTTGTGCTCAATCCCGGCAAGCTCACGGAATCAATTGGCAAGTATCCATACTTTACTGACTATGTAAAAAATCTGCTTCAGGAGGACTTTGATTCCGACACCATCATGCAGGGCGGTCTCAAGGTCTACACCACACTCGATCCAGACCTGCAGAAAGCCGCTGAGGACGCTTGCAACAGACGCCTTCAGGAGCTGGGCAATTCCCGCCTGGGCGCGGCGCTTGTGTCTATCGATCCGTCAAACGGCTACATTAAAGCCATGGTTGGCGGACAGGACTACAGCAAGAGCCAATACAACCTTGCAACCACTACCTACCGCCAGATGGGCTCGTCATTTAAGATGTACACCCTTGTCGCGGCCATTGACTCCGGCATGAACCCGGACATTGTCTTAAACTGCAATTCTCCCCTTCAGGTTACTCCCACCTGGCGTGTCCGTAACTTTGGCGGATACAGCTACGGCAATATGACACTCAGAAGAGCAACCGCGGTTTCCTCTAACACCGCTTACGCCCAGGTCGCTGAGGCGCTCGGTATCGAGAAGATCCTGAATACCTGCTATGCCATGGGCATTCGCACGAATCTCTCTCCATATCTTTCTACTACCCTCGGCTCTCAAGGCGTCACCGCTGTCGAGCACTGTACGGCATTTGCAACGCTTGCCTCCGGCGGCGTGCGCCACGACCCCGTTGCGATTACCAAGATTGAAGACCGTAACGGCAATGTCGTCTATGAGCATAAAGACAACGCCGTGCAGGCCCTTCGCCCCGAAGTTGCTCAGGCAACCACCGAAGTGCTCAAGGGAGTTATTTCCAGCGGCACAGGAACGTATGCTCGAAGCCTTTCCACCTTCAACCAGCCAATCGCCGGTAAAACCGGTACCTCCGACAACGCTGAAGACCTTTGGTTCTGTGGCTATACCCCGCAGCTTGCGACCGTTGTATGGATGGGATATCCCGACGCACACGAAGCGGTTCTTTTCCATGGTGCTGAAGGTTCCACATTTACCACATCGCAATATGTCTGGGCGTATTACATGAACGTGGCGCTGCAGGGCGTTCCGAGAAAAGAATTCCCCACAACCACAACGACTATTGACTACAAACCAAACAGTTCATGGAAGTTTGTTGCTGGCAATGTCAGCTCGAACACTACGAATAAAACTAATCAGACACAGCAGACGCAGCAGACTCAACAAACACAAACCAATACCAGCCAATCGGACGATGAAGAGGAGGAAGAGGAAGAAGATACCGATGACGAGGATACGCCTTCAACGCCATCTACCCCCTCAACACCGTCTACGCCATCTACGCCCTCAACACCGTCTACGCCATCTACGCCTTCCACTCCTTCCACGCCGTAAGAGTAAGAAAGGGAGTAATACGTTGCCTTTACCGGCAGCGCTCAGTTGTACCGGCAGTCTAAAGAAAGCCTCCTTTGTGGAGGCTTTCTTTTGTACGACTATGTCCCAGATAGTGGTATCAGCAAATCAGCCAAAAGAGGGGCTTCTCGCCAAAGGCTACGGACAGGGGTACTACCTACACGTCTATACTGCCCAACTGTTCAATGACTTCGCATACTTGTTGAGCGTGAGCAGGCTCGTCGATTGCGAGAAATACCGTATCGGCGCCGGCGATAGTCCCTACGCAAAAATTAAGTTTAACCTCGTCAACTGCGAAGGCTACAGCAGAAGCCGTACCGGGGTGACAACGAACGACAACCAGATTGCCGGCCGCAGTAACGCTGATTACGAACTCGGACAGCATATGCTGAAGGTGCATATCCTCAGACAGCACATAGGTACCCTCGGAGAGTTTCCTAAGGCACATTTCCGCCGTATCGCGAGACACCGTTGCCTGCGTACAGGAAAATCCACGCTCTCTGAGAAGCGCGACCAATTCACGCTGCGTACGGATAGGATTGCTTCGAATAAGCTCGCGTATGGCATTCTGTCTCGTCGTATAGTGTTTCACGAATCAATCCTCCCTATCATCTTTTAAACTAAAATCATACTCTCAAATAAATCTTTCGTTGCTCTTCCGCCTTTTACAGCGAAAAATGCTACGCTCAAAGGCCAATTGGCCGCACTCGCCGCATTTTTTCTCTTTTGTATCGTGTAGAGACGTATCATTCAGATACATTAGAGCTGAGTTCCAGGTACACTAAGTTCTAGGTACATTTTCAAACATTTTGCAGGTATGCGTGGAGGAATCATGCCGTACGACAATCAGGAGACTCGCCATTTCACCCATACACGGCACGACGTCGGCTCTGAGCGCCACCGCCAGGGACAAAGAAGACGTACACAACAGGGGCATCATCGGACTTCGTCCAGAAAGCGCCGTCCCTCTCAATTTTCACTTCGCGGATTCAGTTTCGCTAACTTTTCATTCTCCCGCCGCCTCAATAGCCGTCAGCGCATATTGATAGTGAGCATTCTCGCTCTTATCGCTTTGATTCTTATTATTTTCCTCATTTCAAGCTGTGTCCGTGGATGTTCCCGAAAACCCGCGACCACAACGCAAACCAATCCCGTTGACTCCCGCGTTGCCGCAGGCGTAAGCGAAGAGCTCACCAAAGAATTCACCACCGCGCTCGACCAGGGAGAAAACCTCAAGTGGATAGCTGCGCATGCGGCCGACTACAAAGACCCTAAAATTCCCGAACTTGCCCTCAAACATCCCGAGGCCATTGATTTTGTAGCAAACTACCCTTCATCTGACGGGCAAGCAAAGTCGTACAGCGATACCGTCGAGAAGGGCACAGCGCCCAAACTCTATACCTGGGACACCCGTTGGGGCGCTACGACGTATGGTTCGTCAATCCTTGCGGTCAATGGTTCAGGACCCACCGCCGTCTCTATGGCCTATATGGGTCTTGTCGGCAAAGGTGACAAGACGCCTTCTGATGTCGCTGAGCTCGTAACCGCCGCCAATGACGCAACCGGAGAATCCGGTATGCACAGCGACTTCATTGAAAATCACCTTGACAAGCTGGGACTGCGCGCGCAGAGCTATGACTCCTCCGCGGCAAATATCAATGCCCTGCTTGATCAGGGCACCTACCTTCTGGCGGAAGTCAAAGCCAACGCCTTCGGCGACGGAGCCCCCGCGCACTGGGTATTGATTGCAAGCGAGAATGCCGATGGGTCAGTCATGGTATATGACCCAACCTCGCCTGAAGTCTCCAGTCATCCCTGGGATTCCGTCACCGTGGCTGCCTCCACAGAAACTCTCTACATGGTCAGTGTCGCCGAATCTTCGGAATAATAAAAGTGCTGGGAAAAGCTCCTATTTCAGGAGCTTTTCAGCGGCGTCTCCAAGAACTCTGAGATGAGATTCAGCTTCCTCGCGAGTCTTTCCAAGGGTAAAGAGATATGCTTTGACCTTTGGCTCTGTGCCGGAAGGACGGAAGATAACCTTATGGTCGCCCGCAAGGCGGTATTCGATGACATTTGATGCCGGAAGCGTTTGCGGAGCTTCTTTTTGAAGACCGGAAACGCGTGGCATCTGAGCGCCTGCAGCATAGTCTGTTACGCCAACAACCTTATATCCGCCGAGTTCCTCAAGGGGCGTCTCACGCAGATTGCTCATAATCTCTCCCATGCGCTCTGCTCCCGCCGCGCCCGGGAAAGCCGCGTTTACAACGCCATTGAGATAGTATCCGTAGCGCTGATAGAGAGCGTCCATCGCCTCATAGAGATCCATGCCCTTCGCGGCATAGTAAGAGGCCATTTCAACGCAGAGCATGGTGGCAACGATGGCGTCCTTATCGCGCGCATGCGTACCTACCAGGTATCCATAGGACTCCTCAAAGCCCATAAGGAAGCGATTCTCTTCGCCCTCAGCCTTAAGCTGGTCGATTTGGTCGCCAATATACTTAAAGCCGGTAAGCACGCGACGCATCTCAAAGCCGCGAGCGCGCGCCAACGCGTCAGGCATAGCCGATGAGACAATCGTGGATACAGCTACTTTCTCATTGAGCTTCTCGCCGCGCTCCTCTGCCATCGTAAGCAGCCAGTCCAGCAAGAGCACGCCCATCTCGTTTCCTGAGAGCAGCACATAATCTCCTGCATGCGGGATAGCGGTGCCCATACGGTCGGCATCGGGATCGGTTGCAACAAGAAGATTCGGTTTGACTTCATCAGCCAGACGCAAGGCCAGCTCAAGAGCCTCGCGGAACTCCGGGTTCGGATAGGTGCACGTTGGGAAATTCCCGTCAGGC